>CAIJTL010000435.1 GCA_903823545.1 uncultured Planctomycetaceae bacterium | reverse complement strand
GTTGTTGGGATCGAGGGATTGTTGATCGTCTGGCGGACGTCGATCTGCTAGCACTCGAATTCAATCACGACCCCGAGATGTTGCGAAACAGCAAGCGGCCGCCGTGGCTCGTTCACCGAATTCTTGGTGATGAGGGACATCTTTCAAATGCCCAAGCGGCATCACTGGTGAGCGAAACATTGACGATGGCGACGTCGATCCGACTTCAACAACTCGTGTTGTTGCATATCAGCAATGAATGCAATTCGGCCGAACTCGCCGCCGCGATTGCTCGCAACGCGTTGGAGGAGTCGGGCTGTAGCGCCAACGTCTTTGCGGCAGAACAGCATCAACGGAGTCCCACGTTTGTCGTCGGCGATGTGGCTAATTCGGCGCAACCAAGTCGGCTCGTGCAAGCAACGTTGTTTTAGAGGAACTTCATGTCTCGCCCGCTCGTGATCCTCAACGTCGTTGGTCTGACGCATGAGATGCTCGGACCAAACACGCCGCATATTTCTCAAGTGGCCGCGGAAGGGTTCGCTCGACCGATGGGGACGGTGTTGCCCGCAGTCACTTGCTCGGCTCAAGCGACTTTGCTGACTGGATCGTTGCCGCGCGAACATGGAATTGTGGCGAATGGCTGGTACTGGCGCGAACTTGCGGAAGTCTTGTTTTGGCGACAACCGAACCAGCTCGTGCATGGCGAACGCCTTTACGACGCGGCACGAAAACGCGATCCGAATTACACAGTCGCGAAGCTCTTTTGGTGGTTCAACATGTACGCCGATGTCAATTGGTCGGTGACGCCACGCCCCAGCTATCCGGCTGATGGTCGCAAGGTGATGGACTCCTACAGCCAGCCGACGGAGTTGAAGGATCAACTACAAGAGCGGCTCGGCGTCTTTCCGCTCTTCAAGTTTTGGGGACCGGGAGCGGACATCAGTAGCACTCGTTGGATCGCTGACGCGAGCGTCACTGTGATGCAGCAGCACAGCCCGTCGCTGACTTTAGTCTACTTGCCACATCTGGATTACAACCTGCAACGGATAGGCCCGAATGATCCGCGTATCGCTGACGACGTCCGCGCCGTCGATGCCGAAGCGGGCAAGGTGATTGACGCGGCGAAGTCACGCGGCGCGGATGTCGTTGTGCTTTCCGAGTACGCGATCACTGCCGTTAATCGTCCGGTTCACATCAACCGCGTTCTCCGCGAGCACGGCTACTTGGTCGCTCGCCGCGAGGCTCTCGGTTGGGAAACGCTCGACGCCGGCGCGTCGCGAGCGTTCGCGGTGGCCGATCATCAAGTGGCTCACGTTTACGTGCGACGATCGGATGACATCGCCGCCGTCGCTGACCTGCTGCGTAAGACGCCTGGCGTTGACCGAGTCCTCGATCGCGCGGCACAAGCGGAGTTCGGTCTCGATCACGAACGTTCCGGTGAGCTTGTCGTGATCGCCGCGCCGGAAGCGTGGTTCACGTATTATTTCTGGCTCGATGATGCGCTCGCTCCCGACTATGCGCGGACTGTCGACATCCATCGCAAACCGGGCTACGACCCCGTGGAACTGTTCGTTGACCCGCAACTGAAGTGGCCCAAGCTCCGAGTCGCCGCGCGTTTGGCCCAGAAGCTACTCGGCTTCCGCTATTACATGGACGTGATCGGACTCGATGCGTCTCTCGTCAAAGGAAGCCACGGTCGCTTGCCAACTCAAGGCTGCGAAAATCGCGAGGCGCCCATCTTTGTCTGCTCCAACAAAGCGATCGAGCAAGATGCGATTAAAATGGAAGCGGTGAAGGAATTGGTGTTGTAGTTGCAATTCGGAAACTGATGCAACCTTCTGACCGCGCGGTTGTGTTGTGTCCGGTCTCCTGACCGAGACACATCCGCCCGACCGAAGGTCTCGCGAAGAGCAACTGGACAATGTTGTGGGATCTCTTGGCTCGTAGCGAACTGGAGACCTACGGTCGATAGCGTGTGGCTCGGTCAGGAGACCGGCCACAACGCCAACCTCTTCCGGAGATTTCATATCAGTTCGACGGTAACTCGATTTCAAACAGCGTCTCGTTGGCCTCACGTCTCCACGACAGCTTGCCGTTGTGAGCCTCCACGATTTGTTTGGCGACGGCGAGGCCGAGTCCCGTTCCTTCGGGTTTGTCCGTGACGAACGGCTCAAAGAGTTGAGCGGCGATTGTCGGATTCGGGCCAGGGCCGTTGTCGCTAATACGCAGGGAGACGCGATGCGATTGGTTGCTGTCGACTTGAATCCGAACCCACGGCGTCGTGTTTGATTGCACGGCGGCGTCGATCCCGTTGAGCAACAAATTGACGAGCAACTCTTGAAGCTCTTCACGATCGCCGAGCACGATGGAGGGCTCATTCGGCGGCAACCACTGGATTTCGACACCAACATGTCGAGCACGTGGGGAGATCAGCGATAAGACTTCTTCTATCAATTGTGGCAGCAAGACTTCTTTTCGTTCCGTCGGGCGCGATGTTTCGCTCCGTCCGGCACCGAGCTTCAAGAAACGTTGCAGGTACGACTCCATCAAGCTGATTTGCTGCAACGCCATCTCCATCGACTCGGCATTCGCGCCGAGCGGACATTCGCGAGCATGAAACTGCAACGCCATGCGTGCGCCCGTCAGCCAGTTCCTCAATTGATGAGCTAGGCCTGCTCCCAATTGGCCGAGCGTCTTGAGTCGCTCGCTACGTCGAACTTGTTGCTCGTACCGCGTCAGTTGCTCCACCATCCGGTTGATCGATTGAGTGAGATCACGAAGTTCGTCATCACGCGTCGGCAACAGCATCGGTTGAAAGACGCCGTTGGCGATTTCTTCCGACTGCCGACTTAATTGTGCAATCGGTCGCACAAAACGCTGTGCCCACCAAGTCGTGAGCGCAACCGCGATCAACGCGGTGACTCCCCCAGCAATAGTCGGCGGCAAGATTGCACCGCGTGTCGCCGTCCACCAGCGGTCTTCTGGATACAACACCAACAATGACAATGGCCGACTTCCCCTTAGCCGCAGCGGCACGTTGGCCGTGAGAAAGCTGCGGCCTTGAATCACCAGTGTTGGATTGCGAGACAGATCACTGAGTGGTCCGGTTTCAGGAACTCGTTTGAGTAGTTCGCGGCTGGAGTTGTCTAACGGCAACGTCGCTGATTGCACCACCTGTTGCTGGTCCCAGACGACAAAGTCCGCGCCCGATAGTCCAGCCATCTTTTGCAAAACCGTTTCTTGCAGCGGGAAGCTGACGTCGGTCAATGTCGCCACGACTCGCCCCAGACGATCAGTCTCTTCACGCCGTGCCCAGGAACTTCCGACCCAAGCACTCACACCGCTCGACAGTACGCTCGCCACAACAACCACCAATAGCATCGGTGCAAGCAATTGTCGTTGAATGGACCAACGCATGTGGTTCCTTATGAGGTGATCTCGAACTGAGGCTGAGACGAAGCTGAGTTCATGATTGGTGGAATGCTTTCTGTTTCCCTCAATTCTGAACTCTGCGATCCCTGGCCCATCAACACACACCGTAGCAACTTGCTTGCGTGATCAGCCAGCACGCGCTACGCAGTGAGTTTATCAACGTAGACCAGCACTCAGTGGCCCGTTGATTTCCGTCACAGAGAGACCGGGCTACGATCATTCGCCGCTCTTCACAACATACCTCGAAAGGTCGCTCAGATGTCTGAACTGAACCGTCGCGAATTCGCTCGCAACACATTGGGATCGCTGCTGAGTTATTCGTTGCTCGAAACAATGTTTCGCAAAGACGCATTCGCGGATGAGATCAAGCCGGTTGCGATCAAGTGGCTGGCCGACGTGAACTCGTTGGCGGCCGATGTGCGAGGCCAAAAGATTCCGCAGATCGAATGGCAAAAGCAGGTTGAGGCGTTGTTCAAAAAGATTGAAATCGCGGATGTCCTCAAGCTAATCGACTTCGAAGCGATCACCAAAGACTTGAAGATCGTCGACAACGGGGCGAACAGCCTGCGTCCGAAATTTCCAAAAGTCGAAGGCTTGCCGACCGAATACGTTTTTGGACGACAAGTCTTCGCGTTGAAGAAGGATCGCTCGGTTGTTCCACACGGCCACAACAACATGGCGACGGCGTTCCTGATTCTCAAAGGAGACATGCGCGGTCGGTTATACGATCGCCTGAAGGACGAGAAAGAGCACATCCTCATCAAGCCGACTGTCGATCGCACATTCAAAGCGGGCGAGACGTCTTCGATCTCTGACGACAAAGACAACGTCCATTGGTTTCAAGCGATGTCAGAAACTGCCTTTATCTTCAACATCCACGTATTGGAAGTCCGCCCCGGTGGCGGTGAATCGACGGGACGAGTCTATCTCGACCCGAATGGCGAAAAGATCGCTGGCGGTTTGATCCGTGCCAAACGCCTTGAGCACAAGCAGGCTCATGAGATTTACGGATAATGGGACAGTGGCGTCCTTGTCTGTCACGCCAGCACTGGATGGATTCAGGCCAATGCGAACGAAGGGCTGCATGGCGGAAAATTCCAAGAACCAAATCGCCATGTCCCATGAATGACCAAATCTCAATTCTGAATTTCCCTCCGCCCTCGCCCCTTCGCCTTCCCTCCCCCCCGTGAGCCCTCCGTGCAACCCAGCGTCCAATTTCCAGAAGATCTGTTCCCCACGAAGTCCGAGCTGAAATCGGACTATCGTCGATTGCTGACTTTGGGACAGGATCGCATGAAGCAATCGACTGCCGTGCTCTGTGGTTTGGCTCGTGATGTTTCGGAGATTCTTCCGGTGACGATTGCACGCATTGAGAAAGTCGGCGAGCACTTCGG
>CAIJTL010000434.1 GCA_903823545.1 uncultured Planctomycetaceae bacterium | reverse complement strand
CGACGGCACCGATGTCGGCGAGGATTCGGGTTCCGCAGTCTCCCCGGACTACGGTCCCACGGGCAACCACTTCAACGGCGAGATCAAGGGCGTACAGCTCTCGATCTCGGATGACCCGAACAATTCGGATCACCTGGTCAATCCCGAAGACGCCATCAAAGCGGCGCTGGGACGGCAGTAAGCCGGCGCGCCGACAGACTCGCTCGTGAAACATGCGGGCCGCTTGTTGGAGCGGTCCGCGATTTTATGAAAGCCACAACCCTTACGATCACAAGAACAGAAATCTTGAAAACAAACCCAATACTCTTTGTCCTCGGCGCAATGCTCGCGGCACGGCCCATGCGCCACATCATGCGCCGAAGGAGTGGATCGCCAAGTTCAAGGGGAAGTTCGATCAAGGCTGGGACTAGGTGCGAGAGGAAAGATTCGCGCGGCAGAAGGCACTGGGTGTCGTCCCGGCGAATGCGAAGTTGACGGAGCGCTCTGCCGGCATCCCCGCGTCGGACACTCTGAACGCCGACCAGAAAAAAGTCTTCTCGCAAATTATGGAGGTGTATTGCGCGGCGCTCTCGCACGCCGACCACCAGATGGCCCGCATCCTCGACACCATCGAAGCACAGGACGAACTCGACAACACGCTCGTCATCTACATCCAGGGGGACAACGGCGCGAATGGCGAAGGGGGCATGCAAGGGCTGCTCAACGAGATGACGGTGTTCAGCGCGATCCCCGAGGACATGAAAGTGGTCGTGGGTCGCATGGACGAACTAGGCGGCCCGACCACGTTCAACCACTATCCGGTCGGTTGGGCGCACGCGATGGACACGCCGTTCCAATGGACCAAGCAGATCGCCGCGCACTTCGGCGGCACGCGCAACGGCATGGTTATCTCCTGTCCCGCTCGCATCAAAGACAAGGGCGGTCTTCGCACGCAGTTATGCTCGGTCATCGACATCATGCCGAAGTTGCTCGAAGCGGTTGGAGTCCCGGCACCGACGAGCATCAACGGTGTGGCACAGAAACCGATCGAAGGGACGAGCCTCGTCTACACCTTCGATGACGCAAAGGCCGCTTCGAAACACAGGACGCAAGACTTCGAGATGTTCGGCAACCAGGGCATCTACCACGAGGGCTGGGTCGCCTGCACGACGCCCGGCGTTGCTCCGTGGGATTACGGGAGCCAAGACCGAGGGCCGGCTGGCTTCCGTCGCCGACTACAAGTGGGAACTCTGCAAGGTCAGCGAGGACTTCTCGCAGGCGAACAACCTCGCCGCCAAGGAACCTGCCAAGCTCAAGGGACTCCAGCAACTGTTCTTGAAGGTAGCCGAGAAGTACAACGTCTTGCTGATCGAGAACAGCCGGATCGACCGCTGCGACGTGAACCACCGCCCCAGCCTCACGCGCGGGCGCGACGAGTTCACCTACTTCCCCGGCCTGGTGCGCATCCCCGATGGCGCTGCGCCGGACACGAAGAACAAGTCCTGGCAGATCACGGCCGAGGTCAATATCCCCGCAGGCAGCGCGGAGGGCATGCTGCTCACTCACGGCGGACGCTTCTCCGGCTGGGGCCTCTACCTGCTCAAGGGCAAGCCGACGTTTAGCTACAACCTCGCGGGCGTCGCCCATCACACCATCGCCGGCAAGGAGTCGCTCGCCCCGGGCGCACATAACATCGTCTACAACTTCAACTACGACGGCGGCCTCGGCAAGGGAGGCGAGGCCATCATCCAAGTGGACGACAAGACGGTGGCCACAGGCCGCATCGAACGCACGCTGGCGTTCCGCCTTTCGCTCGACGAGACTCTGGACTGCGGCGATGACACCGGCACGCCCATCAACGAGGACTACCACACGCTATTCAAGTTCACCGGCGAGTTCAAGAAGGCCATGATCAAGCTCGGCAATAGCGGCCTCGCGGCGAATGACCGGAAGAAGCTCAATGACGCGGCCCGCAAAGTCGCTGCGCAAGAGTAATTGCGGTGAGCGTGAGCGAACTTGGCCGCCCCCGTCGTGTCGACGGGGTGGGCTTGTTATTGCGAACATGAATTGAGACTGAAAACACAATTTTCTGTTCAGAAATTGTCGCTATACCATATTTGTAGCCAGGGCTGCTTGCGTCATTTTGAATGCAGTGAACTGGACGATCTTCGACTGTCTAAACCGCCTGCGCTCCTTCACTGTTATCTGTGCCTTTTCGCACGAATTCACGCCGATCCGCTCATAAGCCTTCCTCCCGGAATGGTTCAACGCAACGTCGAACAGCAATGCCCCTGCGGGGCAGCCTGCTTCGCCGTCTCATTCGCAGGATCTGCGGTACACAGATTGCTCCTGGACTTTCTCAATTCTTCCTTCGCAGAAATGCCAGTGTCGGCCGCGATTGCGTGGAAAGTCCATCGGGCTATTGATTCAATGATGGTCCATCTCTTCTCAATCACTTCGATCGAAAAGCTCGCGCCATGAATGCTGAAAATCAACGCTTGCAGGAATCTCGTGAGGCCGTCACACCCTGGAAGAAATGGGGACCGTATCTATCCGAGCGGCAGTGGGGCACCGTCCGAGAGGACTACAGCGACAACGGCAATGCGTGGGATTACTTCAGTCACGATCAGGCTCGATCGCGAGCGTATCATTGGGGTGAGGATGGCTTAGCAGGAATCTCGGATGTGAAGCAGCGGCTCTGTTTCGCGCTGGCCTTATGGAACGGAAACGATCCGATTCTCAAGGAGCGGCTGTTCGGGCTGACCAACAGCGAAGGGAACCACGGCGAGGATGTGAAGGAGTATTACTTCTATCTCGATTCGACGCCGACGCACTCGTACATGAAGTACCTCTACAAGTACCCGCAGGCGGCGTACCCGTATGACAACCTGGTGGCAACGAATCACCAACGCGGGAAGGGAGATCTCGAATACGAACTGCTCGACACGGGAGTGTTCAATGAAGACCGATACTTCGATGTCTTCGTTGAGTACGCGAAGGCCACGCCGGAAGACATGCTCATCGAGATCACGATCTTCAATCGTGGGCCGGAGGCAGCGACGCTGCATGTGCTGCCGACGTTGTGGTTCCGTAATCGCTGGTCATGGGGCGGAAACGTCCCGAAGCCATTGCTGGAGTTCGCGCCGACGGACTCGCTGACGGTGGTTGCCGCGACCGAAGATCTGCTTGGTCAGCGATATTTCTATTGCGACGGCTCGCCCAAATTGTTGTTCACGGAAAACGAGACCAACACCGAGCGGCTGTTCGGTGCCCCCAATGCCACGCCGTTTGTCAAAGACGGGATCAACAACTGTGTCGTGCACGGGAAGTCCGATGCGGTCAATCCGGCGCAGACGGGGACGAAGGTCGCGGCGCAATACGTCATCACCGTCGGAGCGGGCCAATCGCAAACGCTGCGGCTGCGGCTGAGCGATCTGCCGCCGAGCGCGATGACCATCGCACCAGAGAACGGACCGTTCGGAGTTTCATTTGACGAAGTCATGGCTTCGCGGCGAACGGAGGCGGACGAGTTCTATGTGTCGCTGACACCCAAGTCGCTCAGCGAGGATCAAGGTCGCGTTCTGCGGCAAGCGATGGCTGGGATGATGTGGTCCAAGCAGTT
>CAIJTL010000433.1 GCA_903823545.1 uncultured Planctomycetaceae bacterium | reverse complement strand
GCAGAACAAGATCGACGCAGTGCTCTCTGACCCGGTCGCATTTCGCGAACTCAAGTTCGTCAAAGAGTCCGGCAAGATCAGTGATCCGCTCGTCGCTCGGCAGATCGACGTGATCTTTCTGAGTTACCTGGAGAAGCAAGTCGATCCGCTGTTGCTTCGCGAAATGGTCGCGAAGGCGAACGCGATCGAAAAAGCGTTCAACGTTTATCGAGCGGAAGTGGACAGCAAAAAGCTCAGCGAGAACGACGTCCGCAAGATTCTGAAAGAGTCGAAGAGTTCCGACGAACGCCGCAAAGCGTGGGAGGGAAGTAAGGGAGTCGGCTCGGTGGTCGAGAAAGACCTAATCGCACTGGCCAAGTTGCGGAATCAATCTGCCGCGCAGCTCGGGTTTCAGAACTATCACCAACTGATGCTGCATCTCAACGAGCAAGAGCAACCGCAGATCATGAAGTTGTTCGATGAACTCGACGAGTTGACTCGCGAGCCGTTCCGTAAGGCAAAAGCGGAAATCGATGATCGACTCGCGGCAAATTATGGAATCAAAATAGAAGAACTCCGACCTTGGCATTACCACGATCCATTCTTCCAAGAATCTCCTGCGGTGTTCGGTACTGACCTCGATGCGATCTATCTGAAAGCAGACATCCTCAAACTCTGTCGCCAGTTTTATCTCGATATCGGACTGCCGATCGACGACGTGCTCGAACGCAGCGACCTGTTCGAGAAACCGGGCAAGTCACCGCACGCCTTCTGCACCGACATCGACCGCGAAGGAGACGTCCGCGTGCTGGGAAACATCGTCCCCAGTGAACGCTGGATGGACACGATGCTGCACGAACTGGGGCATTCGGTCTATTCCAGCAAAAACATTCCGCAGTCGGTTCCCTACGTCTTGCGAGGTGCCTCGCACATCCTCACCACCGAGGGGATCGCGATGATGTTCGGTCGCATGGCCAAGAACGGCGTGTGGCAGGAGCAAATGGGAATCGCTCCGAAAGATCCCGCCGAGCGTAAAAAACTCAGCGACGCGGGCGCGAAAGTGCTCCGCAATCAATTGCTGATCTTCTCCCGCTGGTGCCAAGTGATGCTGCGGTTCGAGAAGGGTCTGTACGACAACCCGGATCAAGACCTCAACAAGCTCTGGTGGGACTTGGTCGAGAAGTACCAATTGCTGCACCGTCCCGAAGGACGCAACGCGCCCGATTACGCCAGCAAGATTCACATCGTCGGTGCCCCGGTCTACTACCACAACTACATGATGGGCGAACTCTTCGCCTCGCAGGTCCACCACACGATCGCACGCGAAGTTTACGGCGGCAAAGACCCTCGCACGGTTGCCTATGTCAAAGCTCCGAAAGTTGGCGACTACCTCAAAGCAAAAGTCTTCGTCCCCGGCCAAACACTCAACTGGAACGCACTCACAAAATTCGCCACCGACGAAGACCTGAATCCACGAGCCTTCGCGAAGGACTTTCGTGCGGATTAATGCATAGAGCTAACGCAACAACTCTGCCGTCATGATTCGCCGGATACCGAATGGCTAATCTTTGTCCGTCGTCGTGTCCTCCGTGAAATCCGTGTCCAATTCTCAATCAAGCCTAAGTGATTGGAAACGGATCGCACGGAAGACACGGAATTGCGCACAACAACGTGAAGCACTCAAAGCACGGTGATCGATCCTGGGGAGCGGCGTTACCAGCATCCACTTTGTCAAATGAGTTCCCGAATCGGTGTCCCGCGTGTT
>CAIJTL010000432.1 GCA_903823545.1 uncultured Planctomycetaceae bacterium | reverse complement strand
GAATTCGATTCCCGAAATCGTCAACGAACCGTAATTCTGAATCGCACCGCCGCTGGTATTGGCCGAGTTCGTCGTGAACAGGCCGTTGTTGAGCGTCAGGATGCCGCCGACAGAATTGAAGATCGCACCACCGCCATTGATCGCCGAGTTCAACGAGAACGTGTTGTTGGTCAACGTGAGCGTCGCGTCGTCGCTATACAACGCACCGCCGCTGCGGGCCGAGTTCCCCTGCAGGATGCTGTTATTCAATTGCAGCGTCGAAGAGTTCTCCATGTAGATCGCGCCACCTTCGCCGTCGCCGTCGCTGTTGGAGTCCGCTCGGTTGCTGGAGAAGGTGGTGCTGCCGACCACGAGTGAAGCCTGCGCGTTGTTGTAGATCGCTCCACCATCTCGACCAGAGGTATTACCGAGTGCTGCGGAGCTGCCGCCAAACGTGGCGCTGGTGATCGACACGGTCGCGCTGTTGTTGTTGTAGATCGCACCACCGTCGAGTGTCGCGGCGTTCGATGTGTATGTGCCGTCGGCAATCGTGACTGTGCCGCGATCGTTGTGAATCGCACCACCTTTGCCGAACTGCGAGCCGCTCGTCACCGAACCTGCCGAGTTCCCTTGGACGTTGGTTCGATTGAGCGTCAATGTGCCGTTGATATCCAGCAGGTCATCGCCGTTCGCGATACCGCCGCCGTTGCCGTCTGCGAAGCTCGTCAGGATGTCGCTGTCGCTGATGGTGAGAGTTCCCAAGTTCCGAATCGCACCACCGCTTCGTTCGAGAGTCACTCGACCGTTCCTCATCTCGACGCCGGAGATCGCAACCACCGCGTTCTGTCGCACGTCGAAGATACGATCGCTGCTGACGCCGTCGATGATCGTCGGATTGACCGTCAGACCGAGCGAACTGGTCGTCGCATCCGCACCGACGCCGATGATTTGCACGCGACCAGAGTTCGCGACGAGGTCGAGATCACCGATCGAATCCGCGACCGTTCCCGCGTTCTGACCGATCAACCAAGAATCGCTTGCCACCGACGCACCGAAGACCGCGCCCGCTGTCGTCCGCAACGCCGCACCGCTGAAGTCGAGCACATAGTTGCCATCGCGAGCCGATTCATTGTTCGCAAACGTCAGCGTCCAACGTTGAGCCGCTTGTCCGAAGGCCGACGCCACTGGCGACACTGGAGTCAGCGTGGCCGATGCGAGGCTCACCGTTTGCGGACCGATGCCGGTGTTGTCGTCGTAGGACATCGTGAAGTCGCTGAGTTGCACTCCCGCGACGTTCTCTGAGAACTGCAACGTCACTGTCGTCACCGCACCCGCTCGCGGATCGGGAGTGACCGGGACGATCTGGGCCACGGGGACTTTGGTCCAATTGATGGAACCGCCCGCTGCGAGGTTGTTCGGAACCGTCGCCGTATCGCGAATCGTGTTGGCACCGACCGTTGAGGTCAGAGTCAGCACATACGCGCCGTCGAGCGCTGTCACCGTCGCAAGATTGAGCGAGGCAACAGTCCGCCCGCCGAAGTTGTTGTCTTGCGTAATCGTGATCGGAACGGCGGCAAGCGAGACCGCGACACCGTTACGAGTCAGCGAGAAGTTCGCAATGCTGAGGTTGTTGACTCGTTCGCTGAAGACGGCGGTCACCGTACCCGCATTCGGGAAGACAGTCGTCACCGGATTGATGATGACCGTCGGAGCGAACGTGTCTGTGCCGCGTACCCAGTTGACTCGATCCACAAGCCCGTTCGACAGCGCGTTCCCTTCGACGTCGGTGATCCCGGTTCCGGCGAGGTTCACACCGAAATCGTAGATGCCGTTCGTCGCCGTGAGCGTTGTCAGATCGATCCTGTATTGCGTGCTGCTCACTCTGGTGAAGAGCGTGGCTGGAATCGCCACAGCCAAACCGCTGCGTGTGAGCGAGAAGTCGCTGACATCGACGTTGCCAACAGCCTCCGAGAAGGTAATCGTCACGAGACCGACTGTGGTCGTCGTCGGTGCCGTTGGGACACCGGTGATGCTGGTGATCGTCGGACGTGTCGCATCGACCGTCGTGCGATTCAGTTGATAGGTCTGCCCGCCGAGGATGATGGCGTTCTCACCGGCAAGCGCGTTCGCTTCCATGATCGCCGCTCGGAGCGACGTGTTCCCCAAGCCATCGGCAGCGAGTCCATCGCCAAGATTCACGTCGATCGAATCAGTCGTCGTGTTGACGAAGAACGTGCCGAATTCGACGGCCCCCACATCGACTGCGTTGAAGACCGCTGTCGGGCCGTCCAAGAAGCGCGGAGCACCGCGCTGATCGACCGGCGTCCGTTCGATGAAATCACCGTCGTTATCGAGATCGAACGTGTCCGCCGAACGGAGATTGTTGTTCCCTCGGTCGATCGCCGCGCTGCCCAGTTGCAGACCATACGTCAGTGTCGGGCCGCCGAAGTTGGCCACGGCCAGAATGTTCGGAGTTGTGCTGACCGAAGTTCCGACCAAGTTGGGATTCACACCCACTTGATCGCCGGGACCAGTGAAACCAACCGCAGCACCCACCGTGCGGACAATGTTGTTGCCGCTCGACGTGAACGTTCCCGCCACATCGCTCTGCGCGTTCCCCGCCGCCAGCAGGAAGTTATCCGAGATAATCGTGTTGCCGACAGCCACAGTACCCGCATTGCGTGAGACACCCGCTCCCGCTTGCAACGATTGATTGAAGGCAATCGTGTCGTTGATCAACCGCAGCGTGCCGTCGTTACGGATACCGCCACCGGCACCGCTCGTGGATCTGTTGGCAGCGACCGTCACACCTTCCAGAGTGGCGGTAGCCCCGGCGATATTCGCAATCGCTCCACCATTGCTGGTGGCGGTATTGTTGTTGAGCGTGCTGTTGAGAATGGTCATCGTCGCGGTGTTGAGAATTGCGCCACCGGTCGCCGTCGCCGTATTTCCGGAGATCGTCGTGCGATTGATGGTCATCGTTCCGGTGTTGATGATCGCACCGCCCGTGTCTTGCGAGGCGTTGTTGCGAATTTCGGAATCGAGGATCGTCAGCGTTCCTGTGTTCCGGATGGCACCGCCGTCTTCACTGCCCAAGACACTGCCCCCTTGCAAGGTGACTCCCTGCAATGTCAACGAGGCACCCGCCATGACTTGGAAGAGTCGGTCGCGCGTGGCCGCTGGCAGACCGCTGGCGTCGATGATCGTTTGGCCGATGCCCTTGCCGCGAATGATCAAACTGTCGAGGCCACGAATGTCGAGATCGCCCGACACGGCGTTGTCCTCTTGCACGCCACCCAACGTCAGCACGTAAGTGCCGACACCCAACTCGATCACATCGTCACCCGCCAAAGCATTCGCTTCTTGAATGGCGGCTCGCAACGAAATCTGGAAGCCGGCTGAAGCACTCGAGTCGACGACCTCGTTCCCCAAGACTTGGCCTGCGGTGCCGATGGCATCGACCGAGTCGCTGAATTGGTTCGGACGAATTGTTGCGTCCTTCGACCATGAAATCGTTCTCGCGTTCAACAGCGGCTGGAATCCCGAGTTCTGAATTAAGCCGTTCGCCAAAACCGTGAAGGCATACCGACCGTCGGTTCCGGTCAACGTACTCAGGTTAATGCGGTATTGAGTCGCGGTGATTCGGGTGACAGTCACGCCGTCCAACGAAACCGGCAGTGGTGTGTCGGTCCCGGTCAGCGATTGCCGAGTCAAACGGAAGTTCTTCGACGCATCGGCCAAGTTGATGCCGGTCACTGCCGTGGAGAAGTTGATCGTCAGGTTTTGAACCGCTCGCAACTTTGTTGCCGCGACCGGATCGGTGTCGAACAGCGGATCGGTGAAGACCCCCTTAATGCTGGTCACGGACGGATCAGAGAACACCTTGGTCCAAGTCACTTGGCTGGCGATGCCTGATCCTGGGCTAAACGCATCGAACATCAAGTTGCCGGCGAGGTCTCGAATTGGCGAGACCGCGTCAGTGTTGATCAACGACAACTCGTAGTTGCCGTTGACGTCGGTAATCCCCGCGCCCGTCAGGTCGATCGAGAACGACGTGGCGCTCAGTTGCGTGATCGTCGCACCGGTCAGTGACACGACGACGAAGCCCGAACCCGTATCGCGACGGAGGCGGAAGTCGTTGACGTCGATTGGATAGGTGCCCAAAACTTTTTGCAGTGGTTCGCTGAAGTTGACGACAACCACACCCGCGTTCGTTCCGATCGGCGAAGCAATCGGAGTGATGGTTCCCATTGGCGGCACGTCCGGCCCGTAAGTCCAGATGTCTTGGGCAGCCACGTTGAACTTGTTGGATTCCGACTGCAACGCATTGCCCGACGCATCGACGGCACCCGCGTTCGACAACAACGAGACGACGTAGATGCCGGGATTGTTCGTCACGGTTTGCAGATCGACGACGTGGCGGAGCGATGATTCCTGAGTCAGCGTCGAGGCACCCAGGCCAATCATGTTCCGCGCCCAGCGACCGCCGGAGACATACACGGCGTTACCAGGAACCGGGACCAAGCCCGTGGCGAAATCAAACAATTGGAACGTGTTCGTCGTCACGTTTTGGACGGTGAAGACACCGTTCGTATTTGTGTTGCCAGAGACACCGTAAATCGTGATTTGAGTTCCGTTCGTCAAACCGTGATTCGGCGACGTCACCGTAATCGTCGGCGCGTTCAGAGCGCCGGTGATGACGTTGCCATTCGCGGGCGTGCCGTCATCAAAGGCCAGCACGTATTGGCCGATCGTCAGTCCGCTGACCGGTTCCGAGAAGATCGTGTTCAACGCATCGACCGGAGCCTGACGCGGGTCCGGTGCCACATCAACCACGTCCGCTGTCGGTGCCGACAAGTCGAGCACCCAAGTTGCCGTAAACGTCGTTTCAAAGGCATTGTTCGCCGTGTCGAAGATGCCGGAGTTCACCGGATTGACCGTCAGCCGATAGGTTCCAGCAACTCCGGAAACCGTGCTGAGATTGAGTTCGTATTGGCTGACCGTGTTCTGGAATAACGGGATCGCGCCGATGTTGAGCGTGGTCGTGTTGCCCGAGGCATCGGTGCGAGTCAGCGACAAATCGCCGATCGTGACTCCCGAGACCGCTTCGCTGAAGTTGATCAATACGGCCGAGACCTGCGTGTTGTTCGGTGTCGTAGCAGGGGTGGTGACGACCGTTGAAACGAACGGCAGCGTCGTATCGACAACCCAGGAATCTGCCGCCGCAATTCCGATGGCGAAGTTGTCGGTCACGATGTTGCCCGCCACGTCAATCACCGACGTCACCGCTTCGGTGACATTCAGCGTCAGCGGTTCGTCAACGGTGACCAATCGCAACTGATAGTTGCCAGCCGCTCCGGTCAGTTGATTCAGATTAAGCTCGTATTGTGACGGAGTGATCTGCGTGACGGTGACGGCACTCAAATCAACAGGCTGACCGTCGCGCAACAGCACGAAGTCAGTGATATCCACTCCACTGACCGGTTCATCAAACGTGACCGTCACAATCCCCGCCGCCGAATTGCGTGGGTCGGGAGTGATCGGCGAGATGGTGGCGATCGACCGCACATTGTCGACGGTGAAGTGCCGATCGACCGCGAAGTCTTGCAAGACACCACTGCCGTCGATGATGCGGGTGAGGAAGTTTCCTTGGCCGTTGAGCTGCGTAATCACGTCTTCGATCGGCGTGAATGTTCCATTCGATGGATCAACCCCCAAGACTTGCAACTGATAGTTCCCTGCCGTTGCCGTGGGGACAGACAGGTCGATCGTGAAGCTGCTGAAAGCCAACGGATTGTTCGGGTCTTGCGAAGCTGGAACTGGCGACACCGTCAGCGGCACTCCCGGCGCGCTCTCCAGCGGCACGACCACGCCATTACGCAGCAGTCGGAAGTCCGAGATATCAACGTTGGTGACAAACTCAGAGAACGTAATCGTGGCCGGATTGATCGCCACCCCAGAGACCGACTGCGGATCAGTCGGGATCGACACCTCTGCGGTGAGGAACGTCGGCGAGTCCACATTCGGGAATGAGAACGTGCCCTGCGCGACTTGAGCCCACAGCCCGGTGTCATCGAAGTTGTTCTGCGATCCGCCGCCACCCGCGTTCGAGTTGTAGAACGGAAAGCTCGAATCACCGCCCGATCGATCAAAGCCCGCTTCAACCCGCCAAGTCGAAGCTCCGAGTGCTTCAAACGCAAACGAAAATAGACCGGGACCAATTAAAATCGGGGCACCACGCAAGTTCGTCACACTACGAAGGCGAGCCGTGTTTCCAAAAGGGCCGGGTGGGTTCGCGACAGCAGAGTTACTGCTGCGAGATTTCCACTGCGGTTCGTTGTTCGAGAAGAACGCAAAGTTCTGCACATTGATGCCGTTGCCCACGTTCCCGTCAAAGACCATGTTCAAACGCGAGAGCGGGTCACGCTGCAAACCAGCCACATTTGCCCCGTTGGTGTCCCATGTGCCACCGCTAGCGCCGGGGCCTGTGGACAAGAACGGGTCCACATAGAAGTCGTTACCAAAGTTGCCTTCAAAAAAGTTATTGGTCACTCGCGAATTGACCCGACCGTTGCCCGCGTTGGGATCACCGCTATTGCTCCCCACGAAACCGGGCGTCGCCGCCGTGCTGCCATCGCTGCCGGAAGTACCAACGCGCAGAATGAGTCCAGTGCCATTGAAGCCGCTGCTTCCACCGTTGCTCGAAATGATGTTGCCATCGACATTCAACATCATGTCTGGACGAGCGAAGACATCCCCGGCAGCCTGCATCGCAACAAACGCTGCGACGTTCTGACTCTGCGCTCCATCCGAGCTGTTGACGACGTAAATCCCTTCGAGCGCGTTACTGACAACGGTATTCATTCCCGCGACCGTGCCGTCACCAATCTGCAATTGCAAAGTCGGACCGGTATTGTTGCTGCCCCCTGCGTTGAGCACGTCAATGCCGCGACCGGCATTGCTGTCGATGAAGTTGTTCAACATCAACACGCTGGTGGTTTGAAAGCCGAGTGACGTAATCTCGACACCGTCACCGTTATTACCACCAGCAATGTTGACCTGCCCCGTAATCAGGTTGTCTCGAACTGTCGCGTTGTAGGCGCTTCCGCCGGTGCTCACGAGATTGAGGCCAATCCCTTGGTTGGCCAGGATCCGGTTATTCTTGATCGCCACGTTCTCTTCGTTCGACAGGATCCGCACGCCACCGCTGCGATTTTCAGTGACCAGATTGTTTGTGAATCCTATGTCGCCGTTGCTGGTGCCGAAGGTCAGGTTCACCAACATACCAATCAGATTGTTAGCCTGAAACACGTTGCCACGCGACAGTCCATCAGCCGGGTCGATCCCCTCCAAACCGATTTGGAGCGGCGTGCGAATTCCTGTCGCTTCGTCATACAAGCCATGCCGACCAAACACGTTGATCCCGTTACGCCCGTTTCTGGAAATCGTGTTTTTGGTCCAGGTGCCGCCAATCTGTCGCTTATCGCTGGTGGCGTTCTGGAACGTTTCCAACTCAATCCCGTCGCTCGCGTTATCCACAATCTGGTTATTGGTGATATCCACCAGCAAACGCGCGTCTGCTCGCGCGATGAGATGCAGACCGGTCTGCAGGTTGTTGCCGATGAAGTTGTCTCGGACTTCAAAGTCCAAGATGTCGGTGCTCCCATTCCGCGCGTCGATCACCAAACCGTGGAACGTGTTGCCTTGAGTTTGGTTGTCAGCGATCGTCACCGCGCGAGTCTGATCCGCTTCCGGATTAACCGTCGTGAAGCGGGCTTCGTCTTCACGCAGCACCGAGATTGCGCTCTCTCCGCTGTTCGCGATCGCGTTATTCCGAATCTGCAAGTCCTGAATTTCGGACATTTCTCGAGCCACGATTGAAACACCGTTGCCACCGTTGGCAGCGACGCCTCCGGCAAGAGTTTGACCAATTGAGTTGTTCGAGATGAACGACTTCCGCAACAAGTTGGTCGCTTGCTGAGTCACGCTGGTTCCATCCAAAGTGATGAGAATTCCGTCGGGCGTGTTGGCGAGAGCGTCTTCGGTATTCGTGATGACGTTGTTGGTAATCGTCATCGCTCCGACGGCCGTGTTGAGCATCGAGATATCAACTCCGCCGCGTCGATTGCCATCGACGGTGTTGTTATCAAACAGCAGATTGAAGGAATCGAATCCTGCAGCGGTTGGCCGGTCGGTGAACGACATCACCACACCTTCGCGGCGATTCCCTGCGTTCTCTCCACGGAAAGTGTTTCCTGTCACGTCACCCAAGAAGATCGTGTTGGCAACGGTTGTCACCACCAGTTGGCGACCATCGTTTGCGCCAGTCACGTTGCCCGTGATACCGTTCAAATCGCCGGAGGCAGTGCTGCGAACTCCGGTGGCGTTGTCGCCATTGAACAGGTCGAGCAACAGCGGCAGATTGTTCCCCACACCGACCACATCGTTGCCAGCAACGAATGTCGCTGAGGCAGTCGCGGTGATTTGCATGGCGACCGCTGTGCCCGGAGCGGCAACGCTGTCGGAAAGATTCGTAATCGTGTTGCCGGTGAGCGTGGCTCCGCGGCTGTCGTTCGTGTAGCTGCCGAGGTTGCTATCGGTGAGCGTCAACGCAATGCCGTTCGCCACGTTCGCATTCGCTTGCGCGCCGTTGATCGTGTTGCCGCCGATGTGCAGCCCAGTGATATCCGAGCGGAGTGTTCCAGCGGCGTTTGTGGAGGTGGCGGTCAAGCTGATGCCAGTTGTGGTGGCAGTGATCGCCGACAAGTCGATGCCGGTGTTGTTGTCGATGGTCACGCCGCCGACAGTGCCCAACGGAGAGTTGGTGGCGGTGATCGCCAAGTTTCGGAAGCGCAGGTTGTCATCGACTCGCAGATCGCCGACCGTCGTGCGTGTGAAGTTGTAAGTGATGGGTGACGCGACCCCGTTCACGTCCTGCACGCGGTTGTTCTTCGCCGCCGATTGATCAACGAGCGTTTGGAACGTAGCTCCCGCCGTGCTGACGACGCTGATCCCTTGCACGGTCGAATCGGCGACGGTCAGCGAGTTCAAATGCGTGTTCCGGGTCGTGCTTCCGAGAGTCACTTGCACGCCGGTCGCCGGCGTATTCACCGCCACGACTCCCGTTGAGCGGACGGTGGAGTCCTTCACCGTCACGTCAGCTCCTGCCACCGTCCCGATGTTTTGGAGGTTGATGTCGATGCCATTGGCGTTCGTCGTCGTCACCGCGACTTGGTCCACCGTCAGCGATTCGAGCAAGATGTTGTTGATATCAATGTCGATCCCCTGCAGCCCGGCTCCTGCATTGATCGTCAGGTTGTCGATCGTGATGTTCCGCAGCCCGGTCAGGTTGCTCAGGTTGATGCGGATGCCGACGCCCGCTGGGCCGACGGTAATCGGCAAGTCCGAGGAGGCGATCACGAGATTGTCGTAATCGGAAATGCCGTCGCTGTTGGCGTCGAGGCTGGCGTTGGTGATGTTGATGTTGACACCGGGCGTGCTGCCAAAGGTGTTGGAGTCGATCACCAACGCGGTCAACAACGTCCGTTCTTCAAGCGCTTCGGCCATGCGAACTTGGCTGGTTGTTGGCGACCACGGCTGACCCGCACTTCGGCGTGTACGATTGAGGGATCGACGGCGGAGCAGATTGTGACTCAACGCACGAATCCAAGAGGTCAATAACATTCCAGCATCTCCCAGTCAGGTTGGCTCAGGGCTTAGCGCGACACAACAGGTCTGTCGTGTCACCGATTAGCCGCAGGGTGGATCACAGAATCAGGCACTTTCAAACACCCCGGAGGTTGGATTGTATGGCTTGCACACATTCCAACCTTGTCCGAGGTGGCGTTGGCCCGCACCCACTGACAAGCATTTCGTTGACGAAACAGACCCGGAGCGCTCGCGGCGCAAAAGGGCTTATCTCTGTTTCGTCAAATAGAATTTTCCACTTTTTGGGGACTGGCGATTTCGTCCCCCCAAGACAATCTCCACGAGCCTTCACCATCCGCAATGCGTTTGATCGCTTGCTTCGCTGCGGAACGCTCTCGCGCTCCGTTGAGCAGACGTGGTGCGACGGACGAATCTCGCGTAACAAGATCGCCCGGAACGATCCGCGCCTCCGGTGTGAGTCTCAAAACCTCTTTTGGCCCGCGTGTG
>CAIJTL010000431.1 GCA_903823545.1 uncultured Planctomycetaceae bacterium | reverse complement strand
GCGGAGATTTCTTGCTTCGCCTGCTTGAGGCCCGCGTCGTTGCGTGCCATGCCGCACTTGTCCCACATAATCTTGCCGAGTTCTCGGTGGAAACTATCGACCGATCGTGTCCCGCCGATGCTAAGCAACCTATTTACTCGGCCTTTTGCCGCTTCGAGTGCTCCGCGAACTTCCGGATGATCGTCTGCAATCGGCGGCAACTTGCTCGTCGCGAGGTGATGCCCGATTGTGTAGGGGATGACGAAGTAGCCGTCCGCAAGACCTTGCATCAACGCCGAGGCACCGAGCCGATTCGCGCCGTGATCGGAGAAATTCGCTTCACCGAGGCAGTACAGGCCAGGAACCGTCGTTTGCAGGTTGTAGTCGACCCACAAACCACCCATCGTGTAGTGGACCGCCGGGTAAATTCGCATTGGCGTTGAGTACGGGTCTTCGCCTGTGATCTTGGCATACATCTGGAAGAGGTTGCCGTACTTCCCTTTCACGACCGCCGCGCCATCACGCTTGATCGTGTCCCGGAAATCGAGATAGACCGACAGCTTTGTTTCGCCGACACCGAAGCCTTCATCGCACGCCTTCTTGGCAGCTCGCGACGCGACGTCACGAGGGACGAGATTACCGAACGCGGCATAGCGGCGTTCCAGGAAGTAATCGCGATCGTCATCTGGAATCTCGTTCGGAGGTCGCGGATCGCCGGGCCGCTTGGGTACCCAGACGCGACCATCGTTGCGGAGACTTTCGCTCATCAGCGTCAGCTTCGACTGATGGTCGCCGCTGACAGGGATGCACGTTGGATGGATCTGAGTGAAGCACGGATTGGCCATGAACGCGCCACGCTTGTGACAGCGCCACGCGGCGGTGACGTTGCAGTTCTTCGCGTTCGTCGAGAGATAAAAGACGTTGCCGTACCCGCCGGTGCAGAGCAACACAGCGTGAGCCGTATGCGTTTCAAATTCACCGGTGACGAGATTTCGAACTACGATGCCACGAGCGACGCCATCGACGTTGATCAGGTCCAGCATCTCGCGGCGAGCGAACATCTTCACTTTGCCAAGATCGACTTGCCGCATCAGTGCGGAGTACGCACCGAGCAACAACTGCTGCCCCGTTTGCCCACGGGCGTAAAACGTGCGTGAGACCTGCGCGCCGCCGAACGAGCGGTTCGCCATCATTCCGCCGTAATCACGTTGGAAGGGAACTCCTTGAGCAACGCACTGATCGATGATGTTCGTACTCACCGATGCCAAGCGATAGACATTGGACTCACGAGCGCGAAAGTCCCCACCCTTCACCGTGTCGTAAAATAACCGCCAAACGCTGTCGCCGTCATTGCAGTAATTCTTCGCCGCATTGACACCACCCTGAGCAGCGATGCTGTGGGCTCGGCGCGGTGAGTCTTGGAAGCAGAACGATTTGACGTTGTAGCCCAGTTCCGCCAGCGAGGCGGCGGCACTCGCACCAGCCAGTCCGGTACCGACGACGATGACCGTAAACTTCCGCTTATTCGCGGGGTTCACCAGCTTGAGGTCAAACTTGTGGCGTTCCCACTGAGTCTGAATATCGCCCGTGGGAGCGTTCGACTTCAGCCGTGGAGACCCTTCGATTTGGGGAGTCACTGCTGTCGCGCTGGCATCAGCCATGTTGACGACCTTCCGAAGTATTTCGATTCACCGCTGAATGGAGACCGACTTTTCGACCTACCGACAAAACGGTTTAAGGGACTGTCTAACTCAGAACGCCTATTGATTCCCGAACCATAATGGGAACGACGCAAACCCAAACCCGATCAAAGCAGCAAACAACAAACTGACCAATTTGATCGTCGGCGTATATTTCGGGTGATTGAGGCCCAACGTCTGGAATGCACTTTGAAAACCGTGTGAGAGATGCGCTCCGAGAAACAAGCACCCGAGCGAATAACCGATGACGGTGATTGAATTCGACCAACTCAACAAGGCTTTCGCTTTGTCGAACGGCTCCAGCTTGACTCCATTCGCTTCATAGAAACTGGATGCCCGAAGCTCCAAGCGAAAGTCAATCAAATGCAGAATAACGAACGCGAGAATGGCGATCCCCGACAGTAACATCCAAGAATCAGGACGCCACTTTTCGTCGGCGTTGCGCCCTTCTTGTTTGGATTGCCGCATCACATAACCAGTGGTTCGGGCCAGCTTATTCTCAGCCGAGACCTGCAACGCGATTACGATGTGGGCAACAAACAGCAGAAAGAGCCCAACTTCAGCGACCGCCAACAATCCCGCTTGCTTGTGCAATGCGTGAGCGTAGTCGTTGTAAGCTTGGGCTCCGACATAGAGCAGCAAGTTGCCAGCCAGGTGAGCGACCAGGAAGCCACATAGCAGCAACCCGGTGATCGCCATGACAAACTTCCTGCCCACCGAGGTGGACAAGGCTTTCATCAGCCAGCTCAAGGTCGACTCCTTTGCTCGCGGAGATGTATGGGGTGTGTTGAACAAGTTCGTAGCGCAGGCGGCCCGCCCGTGCTTGATCGGTGTAGGACAAGCAGGCGAGACGCCTGCTCTACGGTCTTCACCGAACCTCTTCGTAGAGAGGCGGGGGGATTATAGGCACGGCCTTCGCGCCTGCAATCGACTTGCGCCACGTTCATCAACTCCCTTTCGGAGTTTAATCGCCCGACATAGAGTCGCCTCACGCGATACAGCGTTTGACGAGGTTTCATGAACGCTCCCGTCCTTCCGATTTCCCCCACGCCACTGACTCGCAACCAGCGCTTCGGATTGTTGGCTGCCGCCTTCTTGTCGTGGATGTTTGCAGGCTTGGGAATTTCGCTCTTCATCCTAATTCACCGACAAATGACACTTGGTTTGCTCGGATTAAACACCCCAGAGCAGACCGTCACACGTTGGTTTGCGTGGTATCAAGCCG
>CAIJTL010000430.1 GCA_903823545.1 uncultured Planctomycetaceae bacterium | reverse complement strand
CTGCGAACTGGCATTGAATGACGCTCCGCAAAAAGAAGCGATGTTGCGAACGGAGTGGGCGTTGGCGGATTTGTCACTCATTGCGGGCGATCGCTTGCTCGTGCGGGCGATTGGCAAAGACTTCTGTGATGTCGGTGAGCCGCGAGTAGGACGCAGCCCAACACGCACGTTGACGGTGGTCTCCGCCGAAGCAAAAGCGACCGAGATCTCCAATCGGCTCGATCTGCTGCTGCACGATTTGGAAACGCTGGCCACACGCGAATCACAAGCGAAGGATCAAACGGATGAGCTTCGCGTGCAGGCGGAGAAAGCGAGTGAACTGCGACCTCAAGATCGCGACAGCCTCAAGCGAGTCGATTTGGACCAGCGGCAAATCAACAATCGGCTCATCGGTCGTGGCGACGGGATTCTTGCACGAGCTCAAGTCTTGCTTGCAGAGCTAGAAGCGAACCGCTTAACGGAAGATGTCACTCGGCGCCGACTGACAGAAATCGGACAGGCGATTGATCCTTTGGGACAGCAATCGTTACCGCACTTGGAAAGCACATTGGGTCGAGTCGTCAAACAGCAGATGGAGAATGAGAATTCTCGTTCTCCGCAACTTGCTGATGACTTGGCCGAGGTCGGTCACAAACAAGAGCAAGTACTGAGCACATTGAATGGACTGGTTCGCAATTTGAGTCAGTGGCGCGATCGCCGCGAATTGGCTCGCGAGATTGCTGATTTGACGGCGGTTCAAGAAGGCCTCAATCGCGACACCGCTGAAGTCGCGCCGAACACCATTGGTAAGACCGCATCGCAATTAACCACTCAGCAGCAAGCGGACATTGCCAAGTTGGCCGATCGACAATCGCGTCAGGCAGAGAAGATCGAACAACTTCGACAACGTCTGAAGAATTCCGCTGAGCAATCGAGCAATGACAACGAGACTGCCGCACGCGCCGCCAGCGAAGTGGCTGACGAACTCGATCAACGTGGTCTCGCGGCCAAAGCACGTGAAGCGGCTCAGGAAGTTTCGAACAACAGTCTCGGCCAAGCGGGGCAGACACAGCAGAAACTGGCAGCCGAGTTGAAGAGTTTGGCCGAGAAGCTCGAACAAACGCCGACCGCCTCTGCGAGTGATGCTGTCCGTGACCTCAAGGAACTCGAAGCACAACTCGACAAGTTGCGAGATCAACAACGCGAGTTGCTCGAAGAGACTCAGCAAGCCGCCAGCACGTCGGACAAGCTGACTCCGGAACAACTCGCCGACGCCGCGAAGGTTCTGCAGGCGAAACAAGGGGAAGCAAAATCTCTCGCCAACGAATTAGCCTCTCGTATGAAATCACAACCGGCGGGAGATTCCGTCGATTCCTTGCGTCGCTCGACGAAGCATATGCAGCAAGCGGAACAGCAACTCGGCGAGAAGCAGGTGGCGCAGGGGGCCGGTGAGCAACAAGAGGCACTCGATGATTTGGAGCAAACCCAACGTGAACTGGCCGCCGCTCGTCGTCAAGCAGAACAAGAGAAACAGGCGGAGAAAGCAGACGAGTTGTCACAGGCGATTCAAGAATTGGTGACACAGCAGAAACTGGCAGCCGAGTTGAAGAGTTTGGCCGAGAAGCTCGAACAAACGCCGACCGCCTCTGCGAGTGAT
>CAIJTL010000429.1 GCA_903823545.1 uncultured Planctomycetaceae bacterium | reverse complement strand
CCTCAGTCGTTGTCAGAAAGCATCAGAATGCCGCTCACAAAACTGTTGGCTCTCTCCATCGTGGTGATCACTCTTGCTGCCGGTCCGGCCATTGCCGCCC
Organism: uncultured Planctomycetaceae bacterium; assembly: GCA_903823545.1. Taxonomy (GTDB): domain Bacteria; phylum Planctomycetota; class Planctomycetia; order Planctomycetales; family Planctomycetaceae; genus SXKJ01. The sequence continues at coordinate 10,665 of CAIJTL010000429.1, read as the reverse complement.
ATAAAGTTGCCGTGCAGGGCAAAGGGAAACTGGCGATCGTCAAAACGAATGGCGAGATCGAATGGGAAATAGGATGGGGTGGAATTCATGACATTCATGTGCTGAAAAACGGCCACATTTTGGTGCAACAGGGAGCCGCAAAGGTGGCCGAGATTGACCCGACGACGAGGCAAGTCGTGTGGTCTTACGACTCGGCCAAACAGAATGGCAATGAAGGGAAAAAGGTCGAGGTCCACGCGTTTCAGCCGCTCGAAGACGGGCGGCTGATGATCGCTGAATCCGGGCCGGCGCGAATCATCGAAATTGACCGCGACGGAAAACTGCTCAAGGAAGTGAAGCTCAAGGTTACGCACCCGCATCCTCATACCGACACGCGGCTCGCACGAAAGCTGTCGAATGGAAACTATCTTGTCTGCCACGAGGGGGACGGTTTCGTCCGCGAGTACGATGGCAAGTCGAGCGAAATTGTATGGGAATACGAAGTCCCGCTCTTCGGCAAGCAGCCCAAAGGTGGTCATGGGCCGGAAGCATTTGGCAACAAATGTTTTGCTGCAGTGAGACTGCCTAACGGCAATACGTTGATTACGACTGGCAACGGCCACAGCGTGATTGAGGTCACTCGTGATAAACAAGTCGTTTGGAAGATCGAACAGACAGATCTGCCCGGAATCACACTCGCATGGGTGACGACAATCGAAGTCCTCCCGAACGGCAACTACATCTTCGGCAACTGTCACGCCGGTGAAGGACAACCGCTGTTGATTGAATTGAATCCGAAGAGCAAAGAAGTCATTTGGAAGTTCGACCGTTTCGCGACCTTCGGAAACGATGTCTCGAACACGCAAGTGCTCGATGTCGACGGAGCAGCGTTGCGATAACTCACACCCACCGAGCTTGCCTCGGTGGCTCGCGGGCCTTTGCACTACTGGCCGTGAGCTTTGCGTTTTCAAAGTAGTGCAAAAGCTTTTGAACCACCGAGACAATCTCGGTGGGGGTTGTTCCTCCCGACCAAGGATTTCATCTATGCGAATGATCGTTACTTTTTGCTGTGTCACTTTGGTTGCTCTGTCTGGATTTGCTCAGGCGGCCCCTCCGAAGCCACTGAAAGCACTGCTCATTACCGGCGGTTGCTGTCACGATTACGGAAAGCAGAAGGACTTGCTGAAGACCGGTATCGAAGCGCGAGCTCACGTCGTCGTCGACCAGATCCACACCGACGACAAGACGACGAAGGCGAAGTTCGACATTTATGAAAAGGCGGACTGGGCGAAGGGCTACGACGTCGTGATTCATGACGAATGCACGTCCGATGTGAAAGAAATGCCGTATGTCGAAAACATCCTCAACGCTCACAAGAACGGCGTCGCGGCGGTGAATCTGCATTGTGCGATGCACTGCTACCGAGTGGGCACTGACGACTGGTTCAAGTTTGTTGGCATTCAATCGAGCGGTCACGGTCCGCAGAAGCCGATCGACGTCACCTACGTCGAGCGAGATCACGCCATCACCAAGGGATTGGAGAATTGGACCACGATCAACGAAGAACTTTACAACAACATCAAGTTGTTCGAGACCGCGAAGCCACTCGCTCGTGGTAAGCAAGACGTCGGCAATAAGGTCGATGACTACGTCGTGACCTGGGTCAACCAGTACGGCAAGACCCGCGTCTTTAGCACCACACTTGGTCATAACAGCGAGACGGTCGGCGACGCTCGTTACCTCGATCTCGTCACACGCGGGCTGCTCTGGTCCTGCGACAAACTCAACGATGAGTATTTGAAAGCGGCGAAGAAGTAGCCCCAAATCGGTCTAGGTTCCGATGTCTGCATTGGCTTTTTCAAAATGGTCATTGGTTGTTTGAACTAACCAATGACCATTTCATTTCGCTTCCGACAACAATCGGCCCTGTCAGTGGACGGGGAGTTAAGTTCTGTCGCGGGAGTGCGGTCAACTTGGCAAGGACTCAACCTCGTCAAATGGCTCTCTTTGATTGCTGGCGAGTAGACCGCGTTGGCCTATAATCCGCCCTGCTTGGAGCCCGGGCGAAATGAGCGACAAATTGATCATGTTCACAACTCGAGAACGACCGATCCGCATTGGTGCGGTGAGCTATCTCAATTCAAAGCCGTTGATTGAGGATCTTGCGGTTCTCGCTAGCGATGCAGAATTGATTCTCAACTTCCCGAGCCGTTTAGCGGATGACCTTTCAGCGGGCGATCTGGATGTTGCGCTGATTCCGTCGGTCGAAGTTCTGCGAGATGCGGACTACGAAATTGTCTCAGATGCATGTGTCGCGACTCATGGCCCAGTGCTCAGCGTGAAGCTTTTCAGCCGTGTTCCATTTGCAAATGTGCGGACACTGGCGCTGGATGAAGGGTCGCGAACGAGTGCCACGCTCGCGCGAGTCATGTTGTCTGAGCGATACGGAGTGCGCCCAACAACAACGCTCTTACCGCTGGGCTTTGCAACGGAAGACACCTCTGCCGATGCCGTGCTGCTGATCGGTGATCGAGCGATGAAACCACCGCGTGAAAGATTCGTGGCCACATGGGATCTCGGTGAGGAATGGACTCAATGGACTGGATTGCCGTTCGTCTTCGCGATGTGGGCCGCTCGTCGTGATGTCGAATTGGACGACGTTGAAGATGCGCTGTGTGAATCGCGTGACCGAGGTATCGAGCGATTTGCCGAGATCGCAAAACGCGAAGCTCCAAAGCTCGGCATCACGGAAGAGTTGGCGCGAAACTATCTCGCTCGCAATTTACATTTCAAACTCGGCTCGGCCGAACGCGCTGGGTTAAGACTATTTCAAGAACTGGCTGTTAAAACGGGACTGGCTCCCGAAGGGGTTGATCTTGTCTTCCGTCACTGCATGTCCGCCCGCTGAACCTGGCCACAAAGTTCGCTCATTCGCCGGTATTGAACGGCCGCGCCTGGCGGTTGATCGAGATCTCATTGAAAAGCTCAACGAGCAGTTCGGTGGACGATCGCCATTTGGAACTTCATCGATCCGACCGATCCTGGAACGCGCTGTTTCTGGCGAGAGGCTTTCAAGTGAAGACGCACTGGCGTTGCTGCGATCAAATGATCTGATCTCGATCGGAATAGCCGCGAACGCGGTTACAACGCGGCTGCATCCGGAGCCTTATCGAACATTCAATATCGATCGAAATATCAATTACACAAACGTCTGCTCGGCGGTCTGTGATTTCTGCGCGTTTTTTCGCCGACCAAAGAGCCCCGAAGGTTATTTGCTCTCGAAAGAGGAGATCTATCAAAAGATCGCAGAGACCGTTGAGCTCGGTGGCGACCAAGTATTGATGCAGGGGGGGATGAATCCCGATCTACCGCTCGAGTGGTATGAGGATTTGCTGTCCTCGATCAAAGAACGATTTCCGCAGGTCAATCTGCATGCGTTTTCGCCGCCAGAAATTCACGCACTCCAAAAGCTGAGCAAACTCCCGTTGAGGACCGTTCTTGAACGCTTGAAAGCAGCGGGACTCGGAAGCCTTCCCGGTGGTGGTGGCGAAATCTTGGTTGATCGAGTTCGCAAAGAAATTACGCGCGGCAAGGCACTGTCGGACGATTGGATCAACGTCTGCCGCGTGTGGCATGAACTTGGTGGAAAGTCATCGGCAACGATGATGTTCGGCCATGTCGAAACACTGGCGGAACGAATCGAGCACCTCGATCGACTTCGGCAATTGCAGGACGAGACCGGTGGGATCTCGGCATATATTTGTTGGACCTTCCAGCCCGACAACACGGACATGGCTCACATCACACCAGTCGGAGCGTTCGAGTATCTCAAGACGCAGGCGGTCAGTCGTCTGTATCTGGATAACGTTCGAAACATTCAATCGAGCTGGGTGACCCAAGGAGAAAAGACAGGCCAGATGGCCTTGCTCTTTGGGGCCAACGACATGGGCAGCCTGATGATCGAAGAGAACGTCGTCGCTTCAGCAGGAACGGTGCATCACCTCACTTTGGAAACTATCAAGCGCTGTATTCGTGAAGTGGGCTATATTCCACGCCAACGAAACGTTTTTTACGAATACATCAACGAAGGCGATGAAGCCGAGGTTCCGCATGAGTCAGGCCGCGTGACGCTCCCTGTCCTCAGCCTTTGATTTCGCAGCCAATCAAAATGAGGCGATTTGCTCCCGGCTCTTTGGGGCGTGCTAGAGTATCAACCTTGTACTCCGTCTGGTTGTTGCCATGGCGGAACATTGGGCGTTAGACGCTGTGCCCTGCTTCGACTCATTTTCCTGCTCTTACCCCTACTCATACTCCTACTCTCTTTTCCTTTCTGGATTCGAGTAGCAGTATGAGTAGGAGTAAGAGTAGGAGTGGGGGCAAGAAGAGGGATCAAATATGAGCCTGAAATGATTCGCGTTACCGAACTCACAAAAGGTTTCGACGACCTGCGCCGCGGGTGGGTAGCGGCGTTAGATCACGTCAGTTTTGAAGTGCATCCAGGTGAAATCTACGGCCTGCTCGGCCCCAACGGAGCTGGTAAGACAACCTGCTTGAGAATACTGAGCACCGTGCTTCGACCGACTGGCGGCTCGGCGACCATCGCGGGATATGACGTCACAACCCATCCGACCGAAGTTCGGCAGCGGATCGGATTCATGTCGAATAACACCGGCATCTACGATCGAATGACGGCCTGGGAAATGGTCGAGTATTACGGCCGGCTCTACGGCCTGTCTGAAGAAGTCCTGAATCGCCGACTCGACAGCATCTTCACAACTCTTCAAATGCACGACTTCCGCGACACATTGGGCGCGAAAATGTCGACGGGCATGAAGCAGAAGGTGAGTATCGCTCGCGCGATCGTCCATGATCCACCCGTTTTGATCTTCGATGAGCCGACATCGGGCCTCGATGTACTTGTTGCTCGAAAAGTACTTTCGACGGTGCAGTCACTGAAGGACCAAGGAAAGTGCATCATCTTTTCAACGCATATTATGCGTGAAGTCGAAAAGCTCTGCGATCGAATTGCGATCATCCACAAGGGAAGCATCCTGGCTTCTGGAACATTGCCAGAACTGCAAGACAAATACGAACAGCCTGATACCGAGGAATTGTTTTTTGATTTGATTGAACAACACGACAAGCAAGCTGTTGCGACTGCCGATTGACGGATGTAGTTAGCGAAAAAGCCCAAGAACAAAATCCCAAGGCTCAAGTTCTAATGTCCGATGAAATCCCAATGACCAAAATCCAAAAGGATGGTGAGGAATTCACCGTCGAGAATTACTCTCATTTCGAACAAGGTGGTTTCGGATTCGGAACTTGGTCATTCCTTGGACACCGGGATTTAGCCATTGAGATTTCCAACGTCTGGTGCCTCCCATGAACTGGCAAAATATCAGACTCATTTTTTTGCGCGAGGTTCGCGACCAACTCCGTGACCGGCGTACGCTGTTTATGGTCGCGGTGCTGCCGTTGCTGCTGTATCCCGCGCTTGGGATTGGGATGCTGCAGATGACGCTACTGTTCACGGAACAGCCGCGTACCGTCGTGATCCTTGGTGAAAAACATTTGCCGCAACCGCAGTTGCTCGACGGCAATCACTTTGTATCGAACTGGTTTATCAATCCGGACGATGCCTCAAAGTTGAGGGTGATCACGGACGCCGAAGCGGATCCGTCAGCCTCTGCCAGTACTCCTGATGAACGACAAGTAACGCTCATTAACCAAGCCCAGAAGCTCCGAACGCGTGTTGAAGAACATGCGGCTCAAAAGGCCGAGCTTGAAAAAGCGGAAGCAGAGTTCCGCAAACTTCTGAAGGCGAATGTGAGTTCGGCGGGATCAAACAACACAGGGGAAGCGAAACCGACCTCAGCAGAATCAACGAGTGTTTCAGAGCTCACAAAGAAAATTGGTGAGCTAAAAACGAAATTGGTGACGATCGACCATGAATTGAGTGACTTGTTCGCAGCAAGCCAAATTCAAGTGCTCATCGTCGTTCCCGATGGCCTGAAAGAAAACATCGAACGAGTGAATCAACTGATCGCTGAACGCGAAATGCAGTCCGAAGATTTGATGTCGTATCCTCGCCCAACGATCGTGAAGAATCGCGCCGATGACAAATCGGTCGTCGCCTACTCTCGAGTTCGCGAAGTGCTCGACGCATGGGAACAAGAAATCCTCCGCCAACGACTTTCCTCAGCAAACTTGCCTCAGGAGTTGCCTAACCCAGTCGGATCCTCGCAGCTAGACCTCGCAGCCGAAGAACAACTCTCCGCAAACGTCTGGAGCAAAATGTTCCCGGCATTGTTGGTGATCATGGCCGTCACCGGCGCTTTCTATCCCGCAGTCGATGTTGCCGCTGGTGAAAAGGAACGCGGAACGATGGAAACTCTGCTCATCTGCCCCGCGACTCGTACGGAGATTGTCCTTGGAAAATTTCTCACCGTGATGTGCTTCAGTGTGAGCACAGCACTGTTGAATTTATTGAGCATTGGTACGACCGGGCATTACATGCTGTCTGCTCGCGGCCCAAGTTCTGGCGCAGGATCGATGGCCAAGATGGCGGAAGTCTCCTTGCCATCACTGCCAGCTCTTGCGTGGCTGTTGGCATTACTCATTCCTTTGTCCGCCTTATTCAGTGCACTTTGTCTCGCACTTGCGACGTTTGCTCGCAGCTCCAAAGAGGGACAGTATTACCTAACGCCGCTGCTGATGGTCTCAATTGGGTTGACGGTGTTCTGCTTGTCGCCGGCAGTCGAAATCTATCCGGTTCACCAAGCGTCTTGGTTCTACAGCGTGATGCCGGTGGTTGGAATCGCATTGTTGCTGAAAGCGTTGCTATTAAATCCCGGTAATACAGAAGCGTTGATCTTTGCTGGCCCCGTCTTGGTAACGAGCATCGGCTACAGCTTGCTGGCTTTGTGGTGGGCGATCGAACAGTTCTCAAGCGAAGGGGTTTTGTTTCGCGAAGGTGAACGGTTTGAGCCCGCGCTCTGGTTCAAACACTTGCTTCGGGACAAGGAGCCGACTCCGAGTTTCACGGAGGCTGGGTTCTGCTTTGTGCTAATCATGCTGGCCCAATTCGTATCAATGCGAGCATTCGGCCAGTCAATCGCTGCTGTCGCGCCAGAACAAATGGGAGCAGCGATGATGCGACTGCTCGTGATACAGCAGATGGCAATCGTCGCATGCCCCGCGTTATTCATGGGGTTGATTTTGACGACGAGCGTCCGGCGAACATTTCGGTTGCGCTGGCCCGGTACAAAGTTCCTCGCCGTCGCTGCGTTGTTGCCATTGACATTGCATCCGCTGTCGTTGGAGCTTGTCGCGTCATTAAGTTGGTTCTTCCCGCAGTTGCCAGAAGGTGCAGCTCGCCTGATGAAGACAATGTCTGATCACGAACAGCCAGTCTGGTTGATTTTGCTCTCATTCGCAGCCGCACCGGCCATTTGCGAAGAACTTGCCTTCCGTGGATTTGTGCTAACGGGCTTCAGCCGCAACGGGCGAACGGGATTGGCGATTGGCCTTTCGGCAGTGACATTCGGCGTGATGCACATGATTCCGCAGCAGGTTTTCAATGCGACGCTGCTCGGATTAGTTTTGGGGCTGATCGCCGCTCGAAGCGGCAGCCTGTTTCCCGGAGTCGTGTTCCACTTCTTCTTCAATTCATTGGCCGTAGTCCGCGAGCGAGTCGGTACGGCAATTGCCGATGGTCACACGGAAGAGTTGCAACAATCGGTCTGGCGATGGTTCATCACCGTCGAAACCAGCGGACTCCGATACAATTGGCCGACTCTACTCATCTGCGGAATCAGTAGCACCCTGATGTTGCTGTGGATCGCGAGACACGGACAAGCTCGAACATTACCAGCGACAGATCATCAACTAATTGGCAGCGAGTTCGCAGCAGTGAGCACGATTGCGAAGCCGCAGGTGTGATCTCGAAGCCTAACCGCAAAAGGCTCACAGACCGTCAGACAGTACGAAGAGGACTGCGAAGACAGCCCCCATGAATAGCACGATCTGAAGAAATAGCCGAATCGCACGGTGCATGATCCGTTCGGGCAGTTCAAAACGACTCGCGCTATAAACCAAACTGATCGCGATTGCCAAAGGGAGTAAGTACCACAACACATTCTGATTCGCGAGCAGCATTTCTGGGCTCAGACTTTCGGAAAATTGTGACGAGTAGTGGCGTCGTAATAAAACGTTGTGGTATCGCGATTGTTATTCGGCGCATTCAATTCGTTTTTGCGGCGACGACTGACGCTCCAACAACTGCTGGGAGACTTGCGGCGTCGGGCTTGTTTGTCGGTTGGGAATCCGGCTCTGGTTGGTCTACCTCATCACCATAGCCATAGGCTGGTCCTTCGAGGGCGTCCCAGATGGCCAACAGATTCAAAAGCCCGGCGACCCATGTGAAGAGCAAGGCGATTTCATATCGTCGGCCCAAGCGACGGTTGAGTTCTTGAACGGCATCGTCCTCCAGGGGAACTTGATACCAGTCAAAAAATGACCGGGGAATTGTTCCTTCGAGTTGCCCTGAAGGTGAATCGAAACCACCCTTCGGTTCGACGACACGGCAACTCACTCGACGTTCGGAACTGGAGAATTCTTTTCCGCGGTTCTTCGCGTCGAGCTGAGACGCGATATTGCCGCTAGCCAGCATTCGCGGGGCGAGTTCGATTGGCCCAGCAAGTGTCAGGTCGACGTCGCGCCGGTCACCTGCTTCCAATCGGCCTCGAAATTCCCCACGCACTTCACGACCAAACTGCCCGTCTTCCAGGTTGAGCTTGATCCGTCCGACAACTGGTCCTTCCCAGTTATCGCTGGCTGATTCTTGCTTCGCGAAGCCTCTGAACGGAGCGTCTATCGGAAAGTCATCCGAAACAGGTCCGCGATTTCCTTCGTCGGCAATTTTTGAATAACGATTCGATTGCACGAGAGCGGGAAGGGCAGGTAGCCCCGTCAGTACTTGCGAAAGATAGCCGATCGTTTTTTCTTTCGGATGCCAACGAAAATAGATCACCTTCCAATCACCCAACGACATCCCCCAGGCAAACAGCCCGAGAATACTCGCCGAATAAATCAGAGCCTTGATATAGCGGCCTTGATACGCGTGGCCGGCTCCTGGAATCAAAAAAGCCAGGGCAGCGGCGAGATACCGATTCTTCAAATTGATACGCGGATCAGCCATGCAAAAAAGTCTGTCGTTTTAGAAGGAAGTGCCGAACAAAACGAATCAACCACTTCAGTGATGTCTGGTCAAATCGTCTTCACCAATTTCGCGAAGCTCGGATTCTAGGGAGCACTATCGTGACCAGCCAGACCACTCGCTTGGGCTCTGTGACGGAGACATCGCGGGATCGCAGTTCGCTCGAACTGAGGGAAATCTTGGGCGTTTCGAATGTTGAAGCCAAAATCACATCAGAGGGAATGTGACCGCTAATAGACCACATGACATTTCGGATGCCGTTTCCGAAAGGCCGCCACGGCCTCGGGGGTGATGCGAGTTCCTTCGATTTCCAGATTAACCAGATTGGGGAGCAGGTCAAAATGTTTTAGGCAGGCGTCGGTCACTGCGGTTTCACTCAAACCCAAAAAGCGAAGGCGTGGCATGACAGACATCGACTTCACACCATCGTCTGTCACAGGCAGGCGAGTGAATCTGATGGCTTCGAGCTGCGGTAAGGTTTCGAGCTTCTTGAGGCCCGCATCGGAAATGCTCGTGTCGCCCAAGTACAACAATCGCAGGGCCGACATATTGGCGAGTACATCCAGCCCGTTGTCTGTGATGCGTGTGAAGTTCAACATCAGCAAGCGAATTTGCTGCGACTTGGAAATCAAACTCAAACCGCGATCGGTGATTTTAGTCCCTGTGAAATCAACCACTCGAAGTTCTGGAAGGCGTGCCAAATCGGGAAGGCCATCGTCCGTGACAGGGGTCTTTTTCAGACCCAAGAAGCAAGAGCGAATGTCGCGAAGCCACGCATAAACTTTGTCATCCACACGACCGCCGGGCGAAAAATGCTCCCCGAAGAGTTGGATAAAGGTCCCTTTATCGAGCGATACTTCGTCTTCAATGTCGTTGACTTCCGCTCCCAAGTCGATGAGCGCCTTCACCGCTTTTGCATGACGTTCCGCAGCGAGATCAACGGGAGCACTGCACGCGGACAAGGCCAACGTCATCAATCCATAGAGTGCCTCACGTCGCTTCATGAGCAATACATTCCTTGGTTGATTACACTCAAGCGACTACTGAGAGAGTTCGAGGTCGATGACCTGTTTTCCGGACTTCACAGTTTTCGTCACAGACTTACTCGCTCCCAGATACTTCGCCGGAATGTCAGACCGCGACGGAGCCTCGACAGCGATATGGCATTCGCCCACTACGGCCCCTTTGGTTTCGCCGACATACTGCAATTCATAGTGTCCAGCAGCGTCAGTGGTTCCCCCCGATGAGCTGGCACGCTTTTTCTTGTCCGCTTTATCTCCCGACGCTTGGATGGGGTGGAACCAAATCATCGCGTTTGCAACAGGCTGACCATTCAGGGTCACCGTTCCCGTGACTTGGCCGAGCGGTGGTAAGTAAGTCTTACTTCCCATTGCTGAAAACACGGTCTTGTACAACACGACACAAAGGACAATCGCCCCCAGCGCCAGTGGAATGGCCTTCTTGAGTTG
>CAIJTL010000428.1 GCA_903823545.1 uncultured Planctomycetaceae bacterium | reverse complement strand
CGGCGATCCGTACATTCCTCGATGCGAAGGGCGCGGCCTATCGCTTCATCGAAGACGACGTTGAACTCTGTCAGTACGTGGCGAAATTGATCGCCACCGAAAATGTTGTCGGCTGGGTTCAAGGTCGCATGGAGTTTGGCCCACGTGCGCTCGGAAGCCGTAGCATTCTTGGCGATGCACGCAGCCCGCAGATGCAGTCTGCGATGAATGTGCGCATCAAATTTCGCGAATCATTTCGCCCCTTCGCGCCATCTGTGCTCGAAGAGCGTGTCGATGAGTTCTTTGAAACCCGCCCCCACGAGCAATCGCCCTATATGCTGCTCGTGGCTAATGTCCGAGAAACAAAACGCACCCAGCGACCGGCGAACGCACCGAAGCTAACGGGGATCGATAAGCTCAAAGAGTTGCGGTCGTGTATTCCGGCAGTGACTCACGTTGATAACTCCGCTCGCATACAAACGGTCGACGCTGAACGACACGGTCGTTACTACCGCTTGCTCAAAGCCTTCGAGGCCGAGACGGGCAGCCCCGTTGTGATTAACACGAGCTTCAATGTTCGTGGCGAACCAATTGTGATGAACCACGAACACGCCTACCGCTGTTTCTTGGCGACCAACATGGACGTCTTGGTGCTAGAGCGGTTTGTGCTGCTGAAAAAAGAGCAGCCAAATGCAACGGAGCAGACTTTGGACACGTACCTCCAAGAGTTCGCGTTGGATTAAAGCATTCCTATTCGAGGAGATGACCATGTTTGCTCATTCGGCTTACTTGCTCGTTTTATTGCTGGCGTTTGCCGACGAACCGAAGTCCGCAGCGCTCCTGGAAACACTTCCGGAAGACGGTATGTGGGTGACTTACAACGGAACGATCAAGATCAACGGGCAGGAGACCGTCGTGTCGTGGACAGCTCGGTCGGTGGGGAAGGCGCTTGGTGCGAGCAAAGAATGTCGATTCATCGAATTGGAACAGGCGAGTGACTCAACACGGGCCGAACTCGGCAACGTGGTTTGGCGACTGCTCGTTCCGGAAGATGCTTTCGGCGAAGGGAGAGACCCGCTCAAAAACGCGGTCAAGACTTGGGTCAAATATGGCACGAACGAACCCGAGGTTGTGGAGAATATCGACGCGAAAGATCCGCTCTTCGCCATGTTATGCCGAGGTCCAAAGCAGAACCTCAAAGCGGAGTCCGCCAAAGAGAAGATCAGTTGGCAAATGGGTGATCTCGAATGCCCGGTGATCGTGGGCAAGAATGAAATTGAATTGGGGGCAGCCAAGATCGAGATGATTCACCGCGTCTTTCGCCACAAGGAGGTTCCATTCGGCTTGGCTGGGACATCCCAAGATGTCAAAGTCTCCTTCGGCGGCCAGCAGCAAACGGCGAATATTCGCATGACGCTGCAGAACCACGGAAAAGATGCGAAGGCCAAACTTCCTGAATTACAGCCGTGACCGCTTCGCTATTTAGCATGCTGCACTGCGAGTGGTATTGCTCCCATTCGCTTGATCGAGTTGCTTGTTGGCCAGTATCGCTTGATTGTGTTTCGCGCTAGTTTTGTAAGAGAACTGGGTTGGAGCTCTGGGCGTTCGCTATTTGCTCTTCAACCCATTCAGCGACTGCGGTCATGGTGTCGAGCCAATCAGGCTCGTTGTGAAGCTCGTGATAATGGTCTGGAACCCACATCAACTTCTTCGTTTTGCTCGGCAAAAGATCGAGAAACGGTCGAGCCACTTCAGGGTCGACGATGCGATCCGCTCCACCTTGGGCGATTAACACAGGCATCCTTAACGAGTCCACATCATCCCAGACCGCCTTTAAAGCGGCCTTCATTTGGAAGAACCAACCGCAAGTCACGCTACGATGAATCAGCGGGTCCGCCTCTCTCGCGGCGAGCGACACTTCATCCCGCGTTGTATCTCTGACGTTGACTCGGCTTTCAAATCGAACGGACGGAACCAACAGCGAGACAAGCTTGCCCCACGCGATCACCAATGGATTCACTTTGACCTTCAATCGTAGCAACGGAGCCATCAACACTAGGGCCGCCATCTTTTCTGGGCGAGTCTCTGCAAAGCGTGCTGAGATCAAGCTTCCGAAGCTATGCCCGACCAGAACGGTTCGGGAAGGATCAAGCGAGTGATACTCCCAGATTGCATCGAGGTCTCGCAGGTAGTCCGAAAACTGCCGGACGTGCATCGGATTGCCGCCAGAACGACCGTGACCACGGTTATCGCCAACAATCACGGTCCAGCCGCGATCGCTGAAGAGGCGGGCCACGTGGTCGTATCGCCGACCATGTTCACTCGCCCCATGAACGATTACCAACGAGCGATGATCGCCAGCCGGTTCGAGCGGAGCGTAACGTCGCGAAATTAATTCGATGCCATCATGGGTTTTCACCGCATGCTCGATGGGGGGCATGGTCCGGCCCTTTCGAAGTCATGGCGTTTTCGTTTTGAGGCAGCGTTCAACAGCTTGTCTTAGGTCGTTGCCCTTGAGATCTACATTCGCGATCCGTCCATCGCGTCCGACTAAAAACAACGACGGAATTGTTCGGACTCGATATTTCTCACGAGCCATTTTCACCTGCTCCGCCTCATTGACCAGTTGCCAAGGAAGCTGAGCGCGTGCTTGGAATGCTTCGACGATCTCTCGTGACTCATCCAAACTCAGGCCAACGATTTCAAATCCCTGTTGGTGATAGTCGGCATACAACTGCTTCAACTTGGGAAACTCTGCCAAACATGGCGGACAATTAGTCGCCCAGAAGTCGATCAGCAAAACTTTTCCCTTGAACGATGACACAGTCGTAAGCTTTCCCGACAGATCAGTCATGTCGATTTCGGGAGCATCCGCGTCAGCAAGTTCGAGTTTCTTCATTCGGTTTTCGCAGAACTCCGTGACTTGCGGGTTCAGCCCCAGCCGATTTCGCAGCGTTCCGTAAATCTCACGAGCTTTCGCGTGCTCGCCAGCAAGGCCCGCTTGTCCGACGAGTTCGACGGCGAGATCTAACGAATCACCGGCAGTGTTGAACCTGACCGTTTGCAAAGAATCTTGAAACGCCGTGACGGCATCATTGAGCCGACCAGATTTCGCGAGGCCGACGCATAAAACTTGTTTTGCCGGCGTCTTGAGATTTGGCGAAGTTGTTGGGCTTTGAAGACATTTCTCCGCAAGCGGCACCGCGTCGGCCTCAATTCCCAGTCGGCGAGAATTTTCGATCCCCCAAACGTAGACCTCTTCAAGGTCACTGGCTGTTGGATTCTGCTCGACATACTTCGCCGCGTCGCGAAGCAATTCCCGATGGCGAGCAACGATTGTCTCGCGAAATAGGGCTGTTCCAGACTTGCCAGCGACCGGTTCGTCAGCGAAAGCACCCAAATCAAACCAAGACGCAACGACTGAAACGATGAGCGGTAAAAACACGGTTTTGGCAAATGAATTCATGTATGACTCCGAAGGCTGACATTGGAGTTAAGCGGGATTAATGAAACGGCAAATGAAAGTCGAGCGGCAACCTCGCGAGTGCCTAGCGAGCACGAAACATGAGATCGGCTTTCAGAAAAGGGGATTCACACGCGATGGGGCAACTCGATCATTCTAGGCCCCTCATTCATCCGACAACCACCGTCACGACGTCATAATCAGACTTCAACATCGATGTTATGTTGAGAAAGTACAGGTTTTTTGCCCGTTGCCCAGGATGTGGCGAACGTTTATTGTTGCCTGACGGTTTTAGGGGTGCCCGAGCGAGGAATTGATTCCTTTTGGGGCTATGAACCTTATTTGGTTTTCAAGGAGCAACTCATGTCTCAATCTGTATTGCCACAATCACAGAATCCCGCATCAGATTCAGGCTCCAACAGTTGGTTGGCGACTCGTGAATTGCCCGCGTGGGCCGTGAGCCTTGGATTGCATACGGTGGTGTTGGTGGGCCTCGCCTTTTGGAGTTTCCCGATTCTACGCGAGAAGTTTGAAGAACTGATCGTGAGCAGCGAGGTCGAAGAAGCGGTTGAGCCGGAATTCAAATTCGACGTCGCAGCAACCGACCAAGTCGGCAACGGTGGCGATGGTGATTCGCTGAGTCCTTCGTTGGCGGCGGCCTCTCAGATGACTCCTTCGCCTCAGCAGGTCACGTCACGCAAGCTTCAAGAAGAGTTGGTCAAAGTGGATGTTGCTCCCGCAGCGACAATCGGCGAAGTGAGTACTGAATCGCTTTCTCGATCAGTTGATGTTCGTGGCGGGACAGAAAACCTCAGCGGTACAGGTGGCAAAGGAAGTGGAGTCGCCGGTTCGATTGATCGCCTGACCTTCGAAATTATGGCCTCACTGAAAGAGAAGAAAACGCTTGTGGTTTGGTTGTTCGACGAGTCTGGTTCCATGAAGGAGCGTCGCGAGGCAGTCGCTTCACGCTTTGAGAACATCTACAAACAACTCGGTTTGTTGAACGTTGAAACGAAGAACAACGCATTGAAAACCGCTGTCGTAAGCTTCGGCAAAGACACGCACTTCCTGTCAAAGGACGCAACCGAGGACTATGAGAGCCTCGTCGATTTGGTCAAAGCAATCCCGGAAGACAAGAGCGGTAAAGAGAACGTCTTTAATGCTGTCGATCTCACCGTGAAGAAGTACCGTGATTATCGAACTCGCGAACATCGCAATTGCATGGTCGTGATTGTGACCGACGAACGTGGAGATGACTTTGACAAACTTGATCAGTGCATCCAAACGACCGCATCAGCCGGTTTTAAAGTTTACTGCGTTGGTAACGCTGCTCCCTTCGGCCAAGAGAAGGGATATGTCCGGTACAAATACGAAGACGGCTTTGAGGAAGAACTTCCCGTCGACCAAGGCCCGGAAACGATCGCTCCCGAGTATGTAAACCTTCCGTTTTGGGGTGTTCCCTCTGGCGATCTCACACGCATGACAGCCGGCCTAGGCCCTTATGCTCTCACTCGGCTTTGTGCTGAAACTCAAGGGGTTTACTTGATCGCCGACGAAATGAGGGGTGTTCATTTTGACCCGACGGTGATGCGCAACTACCTTCCGGACTACCGGCCGATTCGCTTCTACACGAAGGATCTGCAAGCGAATCGAGCGAAAACTGTGCTCGTTGACGCCGCCCGCAAAACGTTGGGTGAAAACATGCCGACCCCTGAAGTTATCTTCCGAGCGGACACCGATGCCGTGCTGCGAACGCAGCTAGGTGAAGCCCAAAAGCCATTTGCAGTGCTCGATTACAAGCTCAATGAAATTGCCAGCCTCTTGGAGCAAGGGGAAAAGGATCGTACGAAAGTCAAAGAACCACGTTGGCAAGCCGCCTACGACACTGCCTACGGGCGAGTTCTCGCGATGCGAGTTCGAGCCTACGGCTACAACATGATGCTCGCGCAGATGAAAGCCTCTCCTAAGACTTTTGAGAAGATGGAGAACAACACCTGGGAACTCGTCGCGTCCGATGAGATTTCAACCGGAGTGCAAGTCAAAAAGATGGCCGCGAAAGCTCAGGAGTACCTCGATCGAGTCGTCAACAGCCACCAAGGAACTCCTTGGGGAAAGTTGGCTGAGCGAGAGTTGAGCAAGCCAATGGGCTGGTCTTGGAAAGAAATGCACAAAGACTATGAGAAGGCAGAGCGAGCCATGGCCGAAAAACGAAAACTCGGCCCCGCCTTCGCGGATGAAGAAGAGAAGAAAAAAGAAGAGATGCGAAAGAAGGCCGCAGCACGAGTTAAGCCGAATCTTTAGTGCGCCGCTGGCTACAAAATGAGAATGGGACTTATGGGACGCATATGACATATGAGTCCCTTTTTTATTGCACCGCCTTCTTCCGATTCAAGGCAACCCGTTCCATTTCCGCAGCCCCCATTCGGCGGTCAATAAGCCGAACAACAGGGCCATCAGTCCCCAGTGATCCCAAAGCGTGTGCTCGAACGACTCCGTCGTCTTCAGATTTTCCGGCTGAATCAGCTTTGCTAAATCACTCAATTGGTGAGGCAGTATCAAGCGGCCGCTTGACGCTTGGGCGATTTGTTCCAACAGCGTTCGTGTCGCGGTGACATCTCCAAGCTCTTTGGTAAGCGGTCCACGTATCTGAAATTCGGCGGCGACTTCTTTGTCAGCGGCAACTCCCAATGGAGGGCCGTCGATTTTGAGAACCGCTCGATACTCCCCTGCGGACGGAGCAAGCCATCGGCCTTGATGTTGTGCCGGGCGTGTCGGATCGGGCAACAGGTCTATTGTCGCCACTGGTTCGTCAGGCTTTGCATTTTGCCTCGGGTAGATCGCAACCATTCCCTTCACGCCAGGCCGGCGTGCGAGTGTTTGCGGAGTCCACCTTGCACGAAACACGACATCTTGACCGCTCGGAATATCGGTCGCCTCAAGACCAAAGCGAACAAATTCATTGCCTGCCGTCGCTTTGTTTTGAGCGGCAGTGCGTGCAAGTTGTCCCCAAAAACGATGATGATGCTGATCGCCAACTCGATGTCGCCAACGCCATGTGCTATCGAAGCCCAACCAAAGAACTTGGCCCAAACCGTAGTATTGTTGCACAATCAAAGCACGAGTCCGCTCCATTTCCGGAGGCAGCGGCTGTCCGTCATCGGCTGTCGCCAAGACGGTCGCACCCGGCTTCACTTCACCGACCATTACCCAGGGATGTCCGGGAAGAGATTTCCAAGTCGTCCGATTTGATTCCAACTCAGCAGCCAGTTGCAGAGTCGTCTCACGCTCACCGTCAGGTGTCAGCCGCAGATGAAAGCCTCGAAGATGGGGTGGCGTGGTTGGTGGATCGAGCAAGCTAACGACTCGCGGATTCGTGAGAGGCAACAATTTGTCGAGTGTTGCTGAATGATATTGCTGAGGCATTTGCCGTTTGCCCGCGATGAAGACGACCGTGCCTCCAATGTCGGAAACAAACTTGTCCAACTGCGTGAGGACCGGCTCCGGCAAATCGCGCGGCGAGACGTCGCCGATCACTACGAGATCGAACTCGGCCAGCGGCGACTTTTCGATCGGCGTGTCGATCGCGCCGAAGTTCAGACGTCGGGGATAAAAGGTCTCACCGAGAATCCCCATGAAGGGCTGTTCGAACAAGACACGCTCGAAGCGAACTCGCTCGTCGCGACTGAATGCACTGTCGAGGAATCGAAACTCCCACCGAGCTTCGCCATCAACCAATAATACCTTCGCCTTGTCGTCGATGACCGTCAGCGAGAAATCTCGAGAGTTATTGTCATCGCGAGTCTCCGCTTTCAAAACATCGGTTCGTACGGTGAATTGATGCCGTCCGAGTTTTGTCGCATCGAGTGCGAACTCAACAGTCGCTGAAGGAGGTAAACCGGATTCGGACTTGGGGACAACAACAGACTTCGTCTGCGTAGCTCCGCCGATTTCCTCAAGCACTATGCTCAGCGTTTCACCTTCAAAGCCCGCGGCCTGTAACGTCACTTTTGCGAGCGGTTTGTCATTGAGATACGCGCTGGGTGGGACGTCGAGCGCGTCGAGGACGATGTCTTTCGGTCGTCTTTCCGAGCCGACCAACACGGGATAGATCGCCGCGTTGAGGTCTTTCCAACGTCGAGCGGCAGCAACGGCATCACTCCCAGAGGTCTCACGACCGTCGGTCAACATGACAATCGCTCGTACCGGCGACTGTTGATCTGCCGCCGTTGCATCGAGCGCAGCGACAAGATTGGTGACGTTGACTCCGACTCCTTCTGGCGGTTTCTGGACTGTCTCGGCCAATGTCTCCTCTTCGCTCGGTATCGACTTGCCGGCGAAGATGCGCAGCTCAATCAGAAATGACTTTTTGAGCTCATTGAGCCAACCTTCTGGTTTGTCGTTCAGCAGCAGCAGTCGGCGAGCGATTTCCGTGCGTGGCAATCGCTCGATTTCACGAAACGCACCAGCGACGAATTCCTTTCGAGTTTTCGCCAGTTGTTTTCGTTTCTCCGCGTCTGCAGTCTCGTTTTCGTCGACCCACGCTGGCTCGCGATCTGCTTCAAAATCTGCGAGCCAGCGTTTAGTGCGTTCTTGGTTCTGATCGTTCCCGATCATCCCCAAGCCGATTGCCATACGGAACTTCTCAGCGGGAGTCGCGATCTTGTCTGCGGTCGTCATGCTTTCGGAGACGTCCAGCGACACAACCACTCGCCCGGTTCGTTCGCGATCAACCGACCAAGTCATGACCGGCTGCAACAGCGCGAGCCACAACGTGGCGATAACGCAAAGCCGCAGCAACAACAGACCATAGCCGACCGGGGCAGGAACCAATTTGCGTTCATACCGCGATAGCAAGACAACCAAAGCCGCTGCCGCGATCACGACAGCCACTACCGCCAGGCTGGTCCACGACGCATCGAAGGCTTGAAAGACCAGTCGTCGTTGCAACATGGTAGGGACTCGACTGGGGGGAATCGCGCTCGTCGAATAGGGGTGAT
>CAIJTL010000427.1 GCA_903823545.1 uncultured Planctomycetaceae bacterium | reverse complement strand
GCGATGCGAGAGTGCGGTCAGTTCGCAGCAGATCACGGTCAAGAAATTCGAGTGGAAGTTCACGGCAACGGAACGCAAAAGCCGGAAGTGATTCGCGACATCATGAAAGTAGCAGATCACCCCAAGGTCGTTGTCTGCTGGAACTCGAATCCTGGAGAAACGGTGAATGGCTCCGTAAAGTCCGCGTTTGACCTTCTGAAAGACAAGTTCGGGGCGACGGTTCATATCCATGATTTGTACGACCCCGAGTATCCGTATCGCGAGCTGTTCGCGCTACTCAAAGCGATGAACTATC
Organism: uncultured Planctomycetaceae bacterium; assembly: GCA_903823545.1. Taxonomy (GTDB): domain Bacteria; phylum Planctomycetota; class Planctomycetia; order Planctomycetales; family Planctomycetaceae; genus SXKJ01. The sequence continues at coordinate 2,791 of CAIJTL010000427.1, read as the reverse complement.
GTGGTTGGTGCTTATCCGAAAGCCCGGCGACGACAGACACCTTGCGTGTGATGAAGTACTACAAAGCCCTTTGGGATGAACTGACGAAGTAGGTCTGCAGCGTTGCTATGAGTTTGAACGGATTCCTCAATATCAATAAGCCGGAAGGGCGAACCTCACGGCAGGTCGTCACCGCAATCAAGACTCTGTTGCTGCGAAGTGGGTTCTCGCCCAAAAAACTTCCCAAGATGGGGCACGCTGGGACTCTCGACCCGTTGGCAACTGGCGTGTTGGTTGTTTGCCTGGGACATGGAACTCGCTTCATCGAGCGGCTGCATTTGCAGTCTAAGTCGTATCGCGGAACCTTTCTCTTGGGAAAACGGAGCAACACCGATGACATTGACGGGGATGTTGTTGATGTTGCCGTTGAGCGAGCAGCGCAGCTCACACGCCACGAAGTCGAGTCGAACCTGCAACCGTTTTTAGGCCGGATTGAACAAGTCCCGCCGGTATTTTCGGCCGTATGGGTCGCCGGGAAGCGAGCTTATGAGCTAGCTCGACGCGGTGAAGAGGTTTCTCTGAAACCGAAGACGGTTGAAATCCAGCGAATCGAGATCGTCCGTTTTGAGCCGCCGTTTTTAGAGCTTGATATCGAATGCAGCTCTGGAACTTATATTCGATCTCTCGGTCGTGATCTCGGAGAAAGGCTAGGGTGCGGAGCGGTTATGAGCGCACTCAGTCGCACACGCGTTGGTTCATTTGATTTGTCTGACGCGACGCCTTTGAGCGAAATTACCGTCGACTCGCTGCGAGACAAATTGCATCCCTGCTTGACCGTCGTGCCACAATTACGAACATACGCCTGCAATGAGGCTGACATCGAATTATTGAAACGAGGCGCGGGGATCAATGTTCGTGATGACGCCTGGGGAGTGCCGAAAACCCAGCAAGATCAAGTCGCACCAAGTTCGGTAAATGACCCTGAAGGCGCTTACTCCCTGCTCGACCCAAACGGCATCCTGATTGGAATTGGCGGCTGGGACCACATCCTGCCGGTGCTTCGACCGCGTCTCAACTTGATCACAACTCACGAGCCGATGTGTCGTGAGTTGGAAGATGTCCCAGTTGATTGTTAGCACGACGCGAGAGCGAGTGATTCAGGCTAAGACCTCTCACTGGTGCGTCGTGCCAAAACAAGAACGCCTCGTTCACACGCTTCGGAAAGCGGAGCAAAAGAGGCGTTCTCTGTTTTCCATCATCTACTTGATGACCGAATCGCTCGGCTTTTCAGCAGACTGAATTGGCTTCGCACGTCGCGGAATCACGATCTCATTGCCGGGGGCCGAATTGAGATTGATCTTCTTCGCTGTGGGAGCCGTCTGAATTTGGACTTCGGTGGTCGCCGTATTGGAATCGAGCGATTGGCCGCCGTTGAGTTGTGCCTTTGAGCGTGGCCACTCTTTCGGAGCTGGCTTCCAGCCATTCGCGGACGAGGCGGTCGATCCGTCCGCTTTGCTAGCAACTCGTGCAGCGAGCTTCATTCTTTCGCGATAAATCTGGAGACCATCGACGGCGTGATACAACGGACCGCATTCCGCGTTGACGCTCTTGTTTGTAATGAGATCCTGAGCCAAGCAGCGTACCCCGTTCTGAATCCAGGGCTCAGACAATCGTGATTGTGGCAACGCAACCATCAACCATTCGATCATGTGTCCCGAACTAGTGATACGTGTGTTGAAGTCGTTGCTGTATCCCGGCCCCTTGAAGAAGTGGATCGAGAAACTGCCATCGCCATTTTGCAAAGATCTCGCTTCAGCAACGAAGCGTTGAATTTTTTGATCTGCTTCCAGCCAAAGTCCACGAAGCGGACGGCGTGTTTGCAGGTATGAATTTCGAGCGTAGGCAGTTGCGAAAAGGCTGTGAGTTCCTCCGCACGGCCCGTCGTAAACCGTGTTCTGAATCTCCATCTTCACGAGCTCTTCGATGCTCCACGGCTCACCGGTTTTGCTGACCCATTGAGCGTCCGGTTCGAGATAATGGGCCAGCGCCCAGAGCGTCCAAGTCATTTCTTCTTTACGGTTCACCTCCATCTTCGCATTGTTGACGATGTCGGCGACGGTGATGGTTTCTCCTTGAGCTGTTTTGAATTCGTGCTTTAGCGGCAGGCGGCACATGGTCAGATAGGCCATAAACTGAGTCGGGTGCCCTTCAAACCAATAGGCCTGGATGAATGGATGAGCTCGCCCGCCGTAGGGAGTCTTCTGAAACAAGGACTCCCCTTGATAGCTAACGCCGCTTGAAAGCCAATCTAACGCGCTGACTTTCCGGCCGTCCGCCATCTTCAACAGGTAGTCCTGTCGGTATGCGAGAGTTCCATGAATGATTTGCCAAGGGGTGTGCGGACGCGCGCCATCTGGAGTCAAGTAGCGTCGGCCCGAGACTTCGATCGCCTCGTTGACCAATTGCATCAACGGGTCCACTGGCTCGGCGACGACCGGCGTTGGCTGCTTCGCGGGAGTTTCCGTTGTCGAGGGCAATGATTTTGTGGGAGCCGGAGCTTTCGAAGTGGTAGCGGGCTCTGAGAACAAGTCTCGCAAATCGGTTTTCTTAGCCGGCAGCGTGACACTGTTCGCCTTATTCGTAGCCGGTTGTGGATTGACCTCAATGGGAACTTCGAACTGTGGTTCGAGATCCATAGGCTTTTCTGGTTTAGTAGCGGCACTAGATTCGCCGGTAGGAGGTGTTGCCGAAGTCGTTGGCAACGAAGCCTCTGGTTCGGGTGCGAGAGAGTCGCCCGCTGATTTTGCTTCAG
>CAIJTL010000426.1 GCA_903823545.1 uncultured Planctomycetaceae bacterium | reverse complement strand
TCGAAGTGGCGCGGTTGGCACGAACACCTCAAACTCGTTTTTGGGAATTCCACAGATTCAAATTCCGGGTTTGTTCGCGACTCCGGAAGTCAAACTGATCAATCGAGTCAACCAGACAGGTACGGCCAAAATTGGCCTCGTCGCTTACGACGCCAAGACACATCAAGTCCTCGGCGATGGCGGTGTGTCGCTTGCCAAGTCCGATGAAAACAATTGGTACGTACTCGGCATCGGCCCCTGGCAAAATGGGACCGTGAAGAAAGAAGTCGATCGAGGCCAACCTCGATACGCCTCACAACCTTGGATCGAAGTTCCGCCACAAGTTGCCTTTTCAACGCCGTTGAAGACACCGCCATCTGCCCCCGGTTCTGATGAGAAGAAGGTCCGTTTGACCTCCGGCAAGAAAGACAAAGCGAAAGCGGATGAGGCGACGGAGTAGCAAGGCGAGCGCAGATGAAAACTTACCAGCCGGAACGCGATAGCGTCCGGCTCGGAGAGTCAAACGAAATTCAAGCTGGACACTATCGCGTCCCAGCGGGTTGATAAATCTGTCTCATTGCTATTCGCGTTGAAACAGATGGCGTGATTCACGCTAGCTCGCCATCCAGAAAACGGGATGTCGACGCCGTGATAGCTTTCGGCAAGAATGACCGGTTTGCGGATTCGCTCTGCGGGTTCTGACTGCGAGCGAGACATTTCCGGTTACTCCGAGCGCCACAGAATCCTTTGTCGCTTGCGCCGATCAGGACCGATATTCCGCAGGGTCCGTGGAGTCGGCCGATCAATTTCTGGCTGACATTCTGTCATCAAGCCCAGACGACGAAGGTAGAAGAGCATGTTGGACGCTCAGAAGTTTTGCCTCATTCGAAAACTTATCAACGTGGTTGCGGCGACAATGTTGGTCGTCGGCGGTTCGACACCCGCGAACGCCCAAGTCGTTCCCGGCACCGGCGAAAAGCTGACCGAAATTGGCGATGACTTTGAAGACGAAAATTGGACCTTCATTCCGAATCTGCCCAAAAGCAGCAACAACATCGATAAACAAGTTCGTTATCCGTCCGGGCAAGTGAATAACAACCGTTGGTTCGAGAGCCTGTTGCGCGGCCAACCAGACGTCGTCGAACGAGTCGCGACTCCTGCGGGTGGGCTGCCCAATAGTAAAGGAGCGATGAAGCTCCGCTCTGTGCAAACGGGAATCCCTGGAGCACCGAGTTACAAGATGCAACAAGACGACTTCATCATGAATGGCAACAACCGTTTCGGTGGAACCATTCAAGCAATGTGGTCGCCAAACGCAGTCGCTCGTGTTTATCTGCCGCCATTCGAGCAATGGGAAAAGCGAACCGGCTCATCGCTCGGTTTCCGAATGGAAACACTGACGCACGTGATGAAGCCCGCTGAAGGAAAACTTTTTCGCAAGGTGGGAAAAGTTCGCACGCTCGATCAAGCGTGGCCGGGAATGTTTATTCAACTCAACAGCAAGGCCGACGGCGTCAATAAAGAAGATAGCGCGGTGTTCGTCATCCGTGCTGACGAATATGGTCAAGACTTCGTAGCAGGCCCAGTCATTAAAGAAACCGGCTGGTGGACACTCGGCATGACTCTGTCGCCAGATGGACGAGTCCACTACTACGCTGCAAAGGGAACTGGCCCACTTCGTCCCAGCGATCACATCGCCACCAAAATGCCGTATGGCGAGCCAAACCTGCAAATGAATACGGTCTTCTTCAACGTCATGAGCGCCGACAACGGCCGCACTTGGTCGACTGAATGGATTATCGACGACGTCGAAATCTTCTTTGCTCGCCGTTAACACTCGTTTGCAAAGTCAAAAAGAACTCGCCCGAAGACTCCGCGAAGGGGAATCAACAGATCCTCTGCAGACTCTTCGGGCGAGTTTGTTTTAGTTTGCTGTGTTGTTTCAAAACGACATTCCCACGCGAGCGACACCGCTAGATGACAGGTCGTTGTCTCCAATTCCAGATGTGTATTCAACGCGACGATTGAAAACGTAACCCGCTTCAATCCACCAACTCTTCACGGTGTCCCATTTGTGTTCGACGCCGAGCATCAGTTTGTAATCCTGCAATGTCGCCACGTCGTTGACGCCAGACGCGCGCTGCACGGCCCACGTTCCACCTCCGAATTCTCCGACGATGTAGGCCCAATGCTCGTCGCAGTCGGCGTGTGAATACCGCCATGCGATCCGTGGTCGCGGAGCCATCAATTCAAACTTCAAATCATCCGAGTAATTCCAAACGATTCCTGCGACCGGAAGCCATTTCAAATCGTCACGGTCAAGGTAAAACACGCCTGCGTTAAACATCAACGTTTCTGAGTACTTCCAAAAGCCAAGCAAGCGGCCCGGCAATCGAAATGCTCCGTTACTCGTGTTTTGCAGGTCGCTGAAAAAACTCGGCGCGATCGCTAATTGGAAGAAGACGTGTTCCGTTGCTGGGATCATCGCGACGGCTTCAAATGAAAAGTCGTAAAGCTGTCCTGGCAAATCGGTCACCTGTGGACCGTCTAAAAAATGGGCGGCCGCACGCGGAACGAACCACAACGCTTGAAACTCAGGAAACTCGATTGAGCCGCGAACGTCGAGCGACGTGACTCCCAATCCGTTTTCATTCTTTGGGGCGACCCAAGTCGCCGACGCAGTCGTTTTCTGCCACACAACCCACGGTCGGTCGGTGGTGTCTTCAAAGACGGAGTCCGGCTCCCCAAATTCGTCCGTTGGAGAAGCCGGCTCCGCAAAGGAGTTTGGCCCCAATCGACTCTCATCAGGAAGCAAGTCCGCCGAGTCCTTGGAAAGTGGATACTGCGATTGATAGGCGGTTTTCTCGATAAACCACGGCGGCGAGGCGACATTTGAGGCTGCCGACTCTGGCAATGTGATCTGGCGGCTTCGAGATGCTTCAAAACTCAATGCATCATCTTTCATCAATGGACTTTGCCCTGAGTTTTCCGGCCGCACTGCCCATCGACTGAAGTTTTCCTCACAACGAAGCTCGGTGGAGTTCGCAAACAATCCGAAGAGTCCCAACCATGGGACAACGGATCGGAGTCCTTGAGCGCAACATCCATCACTCGGAATCATCACGAGTAAACCTCCCCACTTAGCACAAGTTGCGATATGGCGGCATAAAAAGCGTTGAATGACGCCTTGAGAATCGTCCTCAGGCCTGTGTCTATCGAGAAAATCCGGCAACTTGACCAAGTCTTCCTAAAAGCCGGGGCTGCTACACACGGTAATTTGCCCAGCCTTTCGATAACGAATCCGACTGTCGAATTCGCTTCGTTCGGCTCACGTCGAACAACCTGCCGATAGCAACGCTGAATTCCTTCGTTCCGTCTGTCGGCTGAACGAGAAATAGGCATCTGCGTCAGGAGGACGCTGTTTTGCGATGGCATTGGATGCGAACACTGGAGCATAGGGCTGTTCTGCTCGGACTGGCCTTGAGCATTCTGGTTGGGCAATGCGAATGCCTTAACAGTTTGAGTGGACTTGTAAGCGCAGCAGATTTTGCGTTGAGCAAGCCTCAAACTGCCACCAGTAAGCAATTCGTACAAATCGGCTTTGAGCAGAATGCGTCGGATGCGAACAATTTACTTGAGGCTGATGAGCCTCCGTTCGTGGAGTTTGATCGAAGTCCACCTGGCGATTCAGAGTACAACTTCGACGAAGTCCGCCAACGAATGGGTTACGAAATCCTGCCAGTCGGTTTGATGTACCAGTCATATCTCGCCGGTGAGAAAGAGCCCCGATTTCAGTCGATGTGGCTCAACGAAACTGGCCGCGGACTTGTCTGGGAAACTCAATTGGGAGGCCGAGTCGGCTTACTCCGATATGGCACCCCGGATGCGGTAAATCCGCAAGGATGGCAATTGGACATGGAGGGAGGGGCTCAAGCACGCGTTGATCCACAACAAGAGTCAGATCTGGAGGCAGTCGACTTTCGATTTGGATTGCTCTCGACTTGGCGATTCAGTCGCCACTCATTCAAAGCAGGCTATTACCATCTCAGTTCACACATTGGCGACGAGTACTTAATCCGTAATCCGAAATTCAATCGGACCAATTATGTGCGAGATTCGGCCGTCGTCGGCTATACATTCGACATGACCGAAGACATGTCGGTCTACGGTGAAGTCGGATATGCCGCCGGGGCCGAAGGTGGAGCTAAGCCCTTAGAGTTTCAATACGGCTATCAGTACACCCCGCTTCGTGCCTACGGATTTCGCGGTGCTCCATTCTTCGGAATCAATGGCCATACTCGCGAAGATTTTAATTGGATCACCAGCGTGAATACCGTCGCTGGATGGCAATGGCGCGGCGAACAGACCAACCACCTCTTCCGCCTCGGATTGCAGTACTACACCGGCCCTGCAATTCAATGGGAATTTGTTGGCCGTAATGAAACGCTTTGCGGTGCGGGCCTCTGGTTCGACTACTGAAGCCGGCTTCGCCAATCTGAACTGAGTTTGCCATACCCGCCGCGGCATCCCATTTCCAATTTGTCCGTTGTTTGAAACTTTCAAGTTTCACCGCTTGTCGTCTCGATGATCGAGGCACATAATCCGTCCGCGTTCCGAAGGGGGCGATTGGATTCGACTGGGTCACCATAGATTGTGGTGGCGTGCCGTGGTTGATCAGCAGGCCACGTAAAAAGCCGATCAAAACACAAATGCCAATCGGCACTTGTCCTTGGCAGCCTAGTGCTGCCCGAACCTAGGAATCCCTGCCTGAGGAGTCCGACCGTTCGTTGCAATTTCAGGCTGGTTCCCGATCAGCGCACACTACATCGGGAACGAGACAACGTGGTGAGCTGGCCAAAGACAAGCCTGGTTCGTTGAGCTTGTTCCGGTGAGATTGATCAGCGAACTACGCACGTAGAGGCTATAGTTGAGGGATCACAGGACGGGGGTTCGATCCCCCCCGCCTCCAAATTGTCACCGATTGCTAATTGGCGACAATCAACGCCTAACTCCCCGCGATGGCTGGGAGTTAGGCGTTCTCTTTTGGCAGACAGCCTGACACCGATTGCCGATCGGAGACGCACGAAAGGCAGCGCCGGTGCAGCACACTGGCCGGGAAGTTGGCCACGGCTTTTGCTTGGTCCGAGAAGTCAATATGCCCATAACTCATGGTCATTTTGATGTTGAAGTGCCGGGCCAGCTTTTGAACTTTGGGTTGGTGAAACAGCTTTTAGACCGCCCCGTAGCATTGAAGAGTCTTTGCGAAGGCTTGCTGACGGCTGAATCCGACAGGTAGATCGCGTGAACTCGCTCCAAATTGTCGTACGCAACGAGAGAAGTTCGATACGTTAGTGCCCCTTATTCTCAGAGGGGGCAAGCAGCCTCAAGCGGCGTTCCATCTCTCCAGACTGCGCAGAAGAAGCATTTACGCCGACCGGTCGTCTCGATTTAGCCTCCTAGCAGCGCCCGCGCTGCGGCGCCGATGTCGGCGGAACGCATGAGCGATTCGCCAACTAGGATCGCTTTGCATCCACCTGCTTGAAGATGTTCGACGTCAGTTCGCGTTTTGATTCCGCTCTCAGCGACCAGCAATGCGTGCGGCGTAATCAGCGGAGCGAGTCGCAGCGTATGGTCCAGGTCGGTGATCATCGTTTTCAGATTGCGGTTGTTGACGCCGATCAACGGTGCGTTCAACGCGATGATGCGATCAAGGTATTCCCGCTCGTAGAGTTCGATCAAACATTCCATGCCGAGCTCGGCCGCATAGAAGTAAAGATCGCGCAACTGGCAATTGTCGAGGCACTCAGCGATGAGCAGAATCGCATCCGCGCCGGCGACGCGAGCCTCCGCGACTTGATAGCGGTCAACGATGAAATCTTTTCGGAGCACAGGCAACGACACGGCCTGACGAATCGCGGTGAGATACTCCAAACGCCCTTGAAAGAATCGCTCATCGGTCAAGCAACTGATGCAAGCGGCTCCGTTCGCTTCGTAAATCTTCGCGATGGTCACCGGATCAAAGTCCGCTCGAATCAATCCCGCCGACGGCGATGCCTTCTTAACCTCAGCAATCATCCCAATGCCGAACTTCTCTGCCGCAGTTAGTAATGCTGCGACAAAATCTCTCACCGGCGGAGCGCTCGCCAATTGAGCTTGCAAGACATCAAAGGGGGTCCGCTGCATCGCAGCCGCGATTTCAGTTCGCTTATGAGCGACAATCTCATCCAAAACGTTGGGCACTGGAAATCCTCAACAATCGGTGGTTTCAAGACATGCCGAACATAAAACGTTGGCCGCAGAAACGTCGCGGAACTGTATCGGCAGGAGCAACGAGCCGAAACATTCGCGACGGCTATTGGTTCAGGTTCGAGGCCAATTAGAATGTGATTACAGCTGCAGGCAAGTGAAACGCTCGTAGCGCCATGAATCGGGTTCGACATAACTTGGCCGACGTCACATCCTGAGAGAGAAAACATGGAGCAACAAACAATGGGAAAAGTGACCGTAAGTGCGGCGATCGAGAATCTCGGCGACTTGATGGATGCAGATCGAGGACGAATGCCCAACGACCAAGTACGCCGTATCAATGTCACAGATGCGTTGATCGATACTGGTGCGTCGACGCTCATGTTGCCTCGGCGATTCATTCGGCAATTGGGGCTGACTCATGTCCGCGATCGCCCGGCGCGTACGGTTGCCGGCACGGTGACAATTCCCTTTTACGGCACCGTCCGGCTAACGATTCAGGGGCGTGATTGCACGGTTGATGTCGGCGAGATTCGTGATGAATTTCCAGTGCTAATTGGCCAAGTTCCCTTGGAGTTGATGGATTGGGTTGTCGACCCGAACGGCCAACGGCTCATTGGGAATCCTGAACATGGAGGCGAGCAAATGATCGACGTGTTTTGAGCCCATTCAATTCAACTCGGAAGCCTCTTCCCAATGTTCGTAGAGGCGGGCGAGATCTGC
>CAIJTL010000425.1 GCA_903823545.1 uncultured Planctomycetaceae bacterium | reverse complement strand
CTGGTGGGGCTGTCGATCGCGGTCAGCATTCCGGCCATCGGTGACGACGGTAAGGTTGCCTCGATAACTCATGTTGGTGGGCTTCCTGCGATGTTGTTCTACTTAGGTATTTATGGCATTACGACGCTTGGAGTGTTCGCTTTGATCGCGAGCTTATCCACAACCGAGCGTCCCCTAGAGACAACCGCGGATTTGGCTGGGTTGAGTAAAACACACCCCGCGGGTGCTTTCTTGGCGACCGTATTGCTCTTCGGTTTGACGGGATTGCCACCGACCGCAGGGTTCCTTGGAAAGTTGACTTTGTTTTTTGCCTCGTGGAATCACGGGACTGATTTTGGACGTCGACTGGCAGTCTGTCTGGCCGTGAATGCAGCAATCGCTGCTTGGTATTACTTGCGGTTGATTGGCGTCATGTACCTGCAACCGAGTCGAGATGACTCTCGTCGAACCGCCGGCGTCCCCGCTTTCGTGGGAGTTTCACTCTGTGCCGTGACCAGTCTGGCTGTGTTCTTTTCTCCGGATTGGTTGTGGCAAGCTCTGCAACGAGTTGGTTCTTAGCAAGATCAACGTCAGAGGAATCATGAGCGTTGCTCAAACCGTTTTCATCGTTGACGATGATCCAGATTTTCTAAAAACCGTGTGTCGCTGGCTTGAGTCAGTGGATGTCCGGGTCTTGGCATTTTTGTCTGCGGCCGAGTTTTTGGATGCCTTTCAGCCAAACCAGCCCGGTTGCTTATTGCTGGACATCGTCATGCCAAAGATGTCCGGTCTTCAGATGCTGGAAGAACTAAACCTTCGTCGTTGGTTTATTCCGACGATTGCAATGACCGCTCACAAGAAAATCAGTTTCGCGGTTCAGGCAATGAAGCTTGGAGCTGTCGACTTCATTGAAAAGCCTTTTTCGAGCAAGAAGGTTCTCGTCGAGCTCGTAACGCGAGTGATGGAGAGTGCTCAATATGCAACTAAAGTCCGCGTTGAGATGGCTCAGTTCGGCGAGAAACTTTCAAGTCTGACCGTGCGAGAAGATGAAGTGTTGAAGCTGGTCGTCGATGGCCTTTCGAGCAATGAAATCGCAGAAGCCTTTGGCAGTTCGGTATCAACGGTTTCTGGCCAGCGATCATCCATTATGGCGAAATTGTCGGTTGAATCGGTCGCCGAACTTGTTCGTGAAACGCTGCGATATTCCGTGGCCACTGAGCTTGATCCATCTTTGGCTTCGTTTTCGAATTTCCAGCAAGGTCGGAAATCAACAGTAAAAAAAGCGAGAGAGTTGCTCGGCAAGAAAGCGATTTCCAAGCCGCCTGTGACAGAAGCCACAAAAGGCAAGAAACGAAATTCTGGTTAGACGTCGATTATTCATCTTGCCGGACGTCAAAGTTTTGTCAGGATACGCCTCATCGTTCGGGCTCGCAGCCCGAGGGACCAACATCTGGCTCACCGCCGACCGGAGTCTTCTGGCAAGCCGGTTGCACCGAGCCTGGTTCAACACGAGAAAGGAGGTGCTTCTTGAATTCAGTTAGTCTTAGTTGCCAACGAGGTGGTTACGCCTAAAAGCCGGCGGGCTGTTTCGGCAGCCACCCAACCCAAGACCGGCAAATCTTTGCTGCTCTTGGTCAGTAGCCTCAGCGGTCGCTACCGCTCGTGGCGGCTCTGATGAAGAATCACCTTGATCCTTCGATGAGTTCCCAAGACCCGGCTCCGCAAGGAGCCGGGTCTTGCATTTTTTGGTGACCTTCGTTTTCTTCGCGATCACCAACTCGAAAGAGTTTTAACCGCAGAGGACGCTGAGATCGCGGAGGACGGACGAGGAATGAAACCTCTGCGCTCATAGCGTCTTCAGCGGTTCAATGTGGTTGCTTTTCGTTTTCGACAAGCTTATCGACAACAAAAGTTGGATTGTGGGCAGAAAATTAGGGCAGGATCCAACACCCCCGTGTCACTTTTCAACAAGAACCTCAGTAACTCAACCTGATCACCGCATCTCGGAGTGCTTAGCAACAATGAACGATCTTCTCGCGATTGATGTCATCTCTCGTTTCATCCATGTCGCCACAGCAATTGTGATGGTTGGCGGAACTGTGTTTATGCGATTCGTTCTCATGCCGGCAGCGGCGGAGCTATCGCAAGCGGAACATGACCAGTTGCGGCAACGACTGCTCGCTCGCTGGAAACGAGTCGTACATGGAGGAATCGGAATGTTTATTGTGAGTGGTTTTTACAACTTCGTGCAGGCATTGCCGAAGCATAAAGGTGACGGCCTTTATCACGGCTTGATCGGGACGAAGATCCTATTGGCGTTTGCCATCTTCTTTATCGCGTCGGCTTTGGTAGGGCGTTCGGCCACGTTTGAAAAGATGCGTCAGCAGCGAGCGAAATGGATGGGATTGATCGTTTTGTTGTCGGCTGTGATTGTCGGGATTTCAGGATTTGTGAAAGTCCGTGGAACCGTAGTTAAGGTTGAGGCATCAAAGACGGTCAGTAATTTCTGAATTGACCGATAACTTCACGGTAATCTTTCAGAACTTTTTCAGTCACGTTACGTCATAGAATGCGTAACTATGAACGCGGCTGGGGAAGGAGATCACCATCATGACTCGCTACAGGAACCCCGTACTTAAACAGCTTGCCGATCAACAGGTCCGGTTTACTCCGGCGGCGGTCCGGCTAGAGCAGATCGAACGTGCCGAGCATCTCATCGAAGAAATCGCTCCCGATTCGACGTGTCGTTACGACGAACTTTGCTATCAGTTGACGAACTATCGACCGGATCGATATCCGAATCTGATGCTGACGGCCGATGAAGCAATCCATGACCTTCATTGCTTTGTTGAAGACTTGTCCGCCAGCATGAATCTGACGACCGACATGGTCAATGAGCCGGTTCTCTCGTTGCAAGATGTCAGTAGCCGGTATCACGTCTCGGCAAAAACAGTCACGCGATGGCGTCAACGAGGGTTGGTCGCCAGACGGTTTATTGTTGGTCGACGAAAGCAGATTGGCTTTCTGGAATCATCGCTTCGCCGTTTTGTTCTGAGTCATCGAGAAGAGGTTGCACGAGGAAGTCGCTTTAGCCAACTGACCGACAATGAGCGATTCAGCATCATTCGTTGGGCGCGACGCTTAGCAAAATGGGGCGGAACACCCACAGAGGTTGTCCGTAGAGTGGCCAAGAAGTTTGACCGCGCTCCGGAAACCGTGCGTTACACGCTGAAGCAGTATGACAAACAGAACCCCGAGAACGCTGTTTTCCCGAATGCGACGAATCCGCTGACTGATGAAGAGAGGCGGGAGATTTTTCGGTTATCGCGGCTCAATATGTCGATGGAAAAATTGGTTACTCGGTTTCGCCGAACACGATCAAGTATCTATCGAATCTTGTCGGAGATGCGCGCACTGCAGTTGATCGGTCAGCCGATCGAGTTCATGGATCACGAGTCGTTTCAACTCGCCGACGCTGACGCAATCATTCTTTGCTACGCCCCGCCGCGTGAGCTTGAAGAATCGCACGCCCCTCCCGCTGGGCTCCCACCGTATCTGGAAAGTCTTTATCAGCTCCCACTACTGACTCGTGAAGAGGAAGGTTACTACTTCCGCAAAATGAACTATCTCAAATTCAAAGCAGAGCGATTGCGGAAGACGCTCGATCCGCAACATCCCAAAGCGGCGGTGATGCAAGAGATCGAACGCCTCATGCAAGATAGCTTGACCGTCAAAAACTTTTTGATTCGCAGCAATCTGCGACTCGTGGTTTCAATTGCCAAGAAGCACATGCGGCCCAACACCAACTTTTTCGAAATGGTGAGTGACGGCAACATGTCGTTGATCCGCGCGATTGAGAAGTTTGACTTCAGTCGCGGCAACAAGTTTTCCACGTACGCCTCATGGGCCATCATGAAGAACTTTGCTCGTTCAATACCGGCAGAATACACGCTGCATGATCGCTTCAAGACGGGGGCTGAAGAGGTCTTCCAGTTCTCTTCTGACGAAAGAGCCAATCAATTCCAAGTTGAACGAGAGAACAAAACACAGCACGAAATTCTGATGAAAATTCTTGAGCGTCTTGAGCCTCGTGAGCGGGAAATCCTCATGCTTCGTTTTGGTCTACGTCCTGGAGCGGAACCACAAACGTTGGAGGAGGTCGGACATCGCTTCGGTGTGACCAAAGAACGTGCGCGGCAGCTTGAAGCTCGCGGACTTAAAAAATTGCGACAGATTGCTTCCGACGAAAAGCTCGATATCCCTGGAATCTGAGTTCCGAATCTTAAAGCTACAACGCGAAACGCGGAGTAGGTCGTTGACCTATTCCGCGTTTTCATTTGGCTCGGCCATCGAGCCGCCTGCATAGCGGCTTCATGCGGGTTCCAAAATCTGCAGCGTCACCGAACGGACGAAGTCTTTGACTTTCGGACGGTATGCCGCCATGTGCGGAGCCACCGAGTGTGCCTTCAAATGATCAAGGCTCTCCCATTTTTCAACGACCGTGACTGTGTCCGCTCGCAACGGCAATTGAGTCGGCACGTCAGTGATTGAATCAATCGTCGGCCCGTATTCAATGCAGCCTGCTTCCGCATGAACGAGCGGAACGATCTCGTGAAACTCTTTCAAGAAACTTTCGCGGGTGCCGGGGTTCAAGTCGATTGTGGCAATAACAAAGATCACGGTGAGGACTCCAGAGTTTATGGTTCAGGCACAGGTTCAATTTCGTGGTTGTGATGAATTCCGACCAACTCGGCAATCGCCAACGTTGAGTTCACTCGGAAACCGCTTGAAATTGTCCTCTGAGCGTTCAAGCCACGCTCTGTCGAAGTCGTGTTTTGAGAGCCTTCCGACAACAATGAACGACGTTCGTTTGATGGATTGATCCCCTGCTCCGCTCATCAGTCAGTCTCGTGAGACTGCTGAATCACAAGGACTTTCACAACCATGATCCGACTTTCGCATTTGATTCTCGTTTTGTCACTGAGCTTGGTTTGCATGGCAGACGCTCATGCTCAAGACAAGCCCGCCCCTAAGTACTTCGAGGACGACGTCGCAAACTCGAACCCGTTGCGAGCCGAGCAAGCCAAAGAACTCGATGCCTACATCATCGCGCAGAAGAACGACCGCACTCGATTAGAGAAGACGCTCTCGGCGGATTACTCGTCGCCAGCAGCGTTTGAGAAGTCTGCTCAGGGTTATCGCAAAGCCTTCGCGGACAGCATCGGTTATCCGCCACCAGGCAGCGTCGCTCAGAGCGGCGCAACGTTTAAACAAATCGGAGAAGACGACATCGGCACGTACTACCGCGCGATGATTCCCGTGCTGCCCGGAGTTCACGCCGAAGGGATCTACATCGTTCCGAAGTCGCTGAAGGCCGGAGCGAAAGCCCCGCTGGTGATCTCGATGCACGGCGGTGGTGGCTCGCCAGAAGTCGCGTTGTTCAAGGGCGGCGCGAACTATCACGACATGGTTCGCGGCGGCGTGAAGCGAGGCTACGTCGTCTTTGCTCCGCAGCATCTCTTCTCGGCAGAAGGTTTCCCGAAGGACGTTCGCAATCGCACGGACGAGCGACTGCGATTGGTCGGCACGAGCCTGACTGCCGTTGAGATCGCCAAGATCACTCGCAGCCTCGACGTGATCTTGCAGCGCCCCGAAGTCGACGCCTCGCGAGTGGGCATGGTCGGCTTGTCTTACGGCGGCTACTACGCGTTGGTGACTCCGGCGATGGATACGCGGATCAAGGTTTCGGTCTGTAGTTGTTACTACGGCGTCCAAGAAGGTCGATACGAGCGAGACGAACTGACCGTCCCCAGCGACTTCAAATTCAAAGACCGCTTCACGCTGTTCCGAGACTCGGACCTCGTCGCGCTGATCTGTCCCAGAGCCTTGCAAATCCAAGCCGGCAGCAAAGACGGAGTCGACCACCGCGACGCCGGTAAACCCCAAGCTCTGATCTCTGCCGAGTACTGGTCGAAACTGAAACTGTCAGACCGCTTCCAGCACGTGATCTTCGAAGGCGGCCACGAATTCCACGACCCCACCGCCTGGGACTTCGTCGCCAAGCATCTGTAGCGTCAATAACCCGAAGCGCCAGCGAGGGCGAGTGCTTCGAGGGA
Source organism: uncultured Planctomycetaceae bacterium (assembly GCA_903823545.1). Lineage (GTDB taxonomy): Bacteria > Planctomycetota > Planctomycetia > Planctomycetales > Planctomycetaceae > SXKJ01. The sequence continues at coordinate 485 of CAIJTL010000425.1, read as the reverse complement.
TTCGGTTCATGTTCGAGCGATGCGACCAGTGGCCGCTCAGTGTGTTGGAGCAATCTCATGGCTGATATTTCTCAAACTCGTCGACGATTCATTCGCGCCACCGCGACGGTTGCTGCGGCTTCGACAATATCAACTGCGGTCGCTGACGGCCCGAGTGCACCGCGATCGCGACGGACTCTGACGACCGATGTGCTCGTGTGCGGTGGAGGCTGTGCGGGAAGCGCCGCTGCATTGGCCGCCGCTCGTCGTGGAGCCAAAGTGCTTCTCGTGGAAAAGGCGCCGTTTGCAGGCGGCATCATCACGAGTGTTGGTCTGCCGTACTTCGACGGGATTGCCAACATTCGCGACAACCGGATTGTGGTCCGTGGTGTTGCGCTGGAATTGCTTTCGAAGTCAGGTGTCTGTGCTCCGGATGCGACTCATGTCGCGAAGCACAATCCGACGATCCCCAATTCTTTCGAGTTCAAATTGTTGCTCGATCGCTT
>CAIJTL010000424.1 GCA_903823545.1 uncultured Planctomycetaceae bacterium | reverse complement strand
GAGGCCGATTTCGGCGGGGGTCGTCACGGCAATCAGCCCACCCGGCTTCGTGAGCAGCGGAGTAACGAGCGTTTGCAAGTCTTTCACGCTGACATAACGAGGCCGGAACACCTTCGTCACCATCTTGCGAGCGGACTGCTTCCGTTGCATGGAATCTGAAGCGGTCGAAATGAAGACGATGTTGCCATCTTTTTCGTAAACGTAGTTGAGCGATTTCGTGATCGCATCTAATGCTTCTTCAGCAGTCACGTCTTGCAGGTTTGCCGTGGGAACGACTCCTGTGACTCCACGACCGATGAGGATATTCATGCCAGAAAGCTGACCGAGCATCGCCATTGCTTTGCTGATTTCGACATCCTGAAACTCGATCGAAAACTTGTCTGAGTGCCCAGCAACCGGCTCAGCCTTAAGCACACTTGGACCATTGGTTCGTGATCGCGGAGCGGGATCGTCGGCAGGCGGCGCGACTTCAAACGGTTCGTCACTTTTGCGAGCAGGTGGAGTGAGCGGTGCAATTGGAGCGGGTGGAACTGAGTCCGGTTTTGGATTGGCTCGCTGCTCCTTGGCTTCCTTCATCTCTTTGATGTCCTGCAACACTTTGTCGAGCTTGTCCGTATCTCGCTCGCGTTGAAGTTGATCGAGAAGTTCCCTCGCTTGTTGTAGCTCGTCTGCCTTTTGCTCGGCTTGAGCTTGTGCGAATTGATCGAGCTGACGCTGCATTGTTAGTAAACGGGACTCAAGGCGAGAAGAAGCTGCATCATCAAGAAGCTTTTGGGAGTCGTTCTCAGATGCCTTATTCCGGCTCGCTCGCTGAGCCGGGACATTTTTCCCGCCGCTTCGAGCTATCGGTTTGCTCGGCACGTCATCCAAGTCGAAAGCGGCCGAGTCCGTAACTTCAGCTTCACCGTCGTTTAACTGATTCGTTATCGCTGGAGACAAGGCGTTCTCGCCAGAATCAACGAGTTCTTGCTGCGACTGAATTTTCGAAGCTTGCGAGGCTTTGTTCGTCAACACTCGCTCGCGAATGCGAGGTGTCGCTGTAGCAACTGCCGATTCTCCTTCATGTTGATCTTTGAAGGGAACTACTTCAGCAGGCAACGCTTGAATGGTTTTCTTCAGTTGCGAGACGTTTGGACTTTTTACGGTGACCGGAACCGGTTCCGCTTCAAAAAAGATTTGCGGTTTCGGTGCAGACTTCTGTGGTTCGCGTTTTGTGATCTCATTCAAAGGATTTTCGCTGATTTGTTGCGACGCAACCTTTGGCTCCGGTCGTGAATTCGGTTTCGCCAACGTCTCTTCGGGAGATGCCTGAGTGATGGTCGAAGCCGAACTCGAAAGTCCTGGCTTCGATGATTCAACCGCCTCGGTTGCGGATGTCACCGCTTGAGGTTCATCAGCTTGGGGAGGCATCAAGGCTTGTTGGCCGACAACCCAAACCGCGAATCCAGCCACGACGACCGTGGCGAAACTCAACGCGCGTGCTGCTGTTTTGAGAGGTGCTGTCGTCATCTCGCCCGTCGTCCCTGACTGGCTATCGTTAGCCGACTATCAATTCATTGGTCCGATTCACTGGCCGCGTCACTCCGAGCGACCGCCATCCAAATCACTATTTTCATCCAGAGCCAACTGCCATTCGCGTGAGCCATCAGTCAACGTCACCGACTTTCGTTGCACAAGCGACAGCTTCAACTGTTGGCCTTTCCAAGACACCGATTGGCCTTCCTGATAAAGGCGGTTGTTGATCAAAGCGGCTCGCCGACGTGAGCCGACGATCGTGCTTTTGAGCGCCAATCCATCGAGTCGATCGACGACTTTCGGGGGCTCGACAACCTCAGCTTTCGGTGTCACCGCTTCATCATCCTCGACGATCAGAACCGGCAGCGGAAATTGTTCCGCATCGATCCCGAACGGTCGTTGAGGCAGTTCTTCGATGCTGGCGGATTGAAGCAACGGACTCTCTCTCAGCAACTTCACCATCGCCGCGCTATCGCGAGGCTTCTTGTTCGAAGCCAAGTTCGCGTTTGCTGACGCGCTCAAACCACGAAAGCCGTTCACGGAATTCGCTTCCAATTGGGTCGTTGCCGAAGGGCTTACCGCCCCCGATGTTCGTGCAACTGATGACATGGGTTCTGGGCCACCAAATGCCCGAACCAACGGCGGAACCCAAAAGTACAATCCGATGAGCAACAACAGGCCGAGCGTCGCCGATTTCGGCGCGCTGGCCTTCAAGTCTTTCAAAAGTTGCTCGTGAAGTTTCATGGTTGTGTTGATGTCGACTGTTGAAACGAAACCTGAGCGCGATCGCTCTGTGCGGTTTTGAATTCATCGGCTTGAGTTTGAGTCTGTCTGTCGCCCTTTTCGGCAGAATCCACAAAGCTTGCCCGTTTTACGAAGACCGAGAACGTGATGTCCGTCTTCAAGGCTTCTCCAGACTGCTCAGACTCACTCTTCATCGAGAACCGCTCGACGACAAACAGCATCGGCTGAGACTCGAGTCCGCGAAGAAACGTGGCAATACGGCGGAAGCTTCCGGACGCAGTCAGTTGAAACGGCATGACCCGATATGTCTCGCGAGTCACGGGACTGAGAGGCTGCGTGCGATCGACTTGCAGCCCCGTGCTCCGCGCCAAGTCGGCCACTTTTTGCAGGACACTGTGAATCGAGTTTTCGTCGTCGAGCAGACGGTCGCGTTCTCGAACAGTGGCCTCTCGATCCTTTACGAGCTTGAGTTGCTGTGATGCCAGTTGAATTTTCTGAGGCATCTCATCGATTGTACGATTGGCCTGAACGATGTCGCGCCGCGCCGCCTGACACGCACGCTCGCCAGGAAGATAAATCACAACCACGAAGAAGCCGACGATCAACATCGTTCCCACAATCGTCAACAAGTTATCGCGACGAATTGAGTCATTCATGGCGCCACCTCTTGCGTCATCGCCGAGTTGGCTACCGTCAGTCTTGTCGAGCGAGAACGACGATCCGTTGCGACATTTCGTGGATCAGCAGTGGAAGACAATGAATCGAGCAGAGTCGCGGGGCTTTTCACCTGTAAGCGAACTTGAAACGTGCGTAATGATTCGTCCCGAACTCGATGTTGGCCGGAATACGCCAGAGTCACTCGTTCAAACAAACCGGTCTCTTTGAGCTGAACGAGGTAACGCGAGATCGCCGAGTCATCCGGCGCAAAACCGGTGAGAGTTAGCATCGTCGTCGTTCGACTACTCGCATTTTTTAGCTCGTTGAGATCCGCTTCAAATGGCGGAAGTTTTTCTTTGTTAGCAGCCGGCACGACCATCGGTGCGTTCGCGACAACAGCACCTTCGATCAAACCGACTTCCGCCTGACACTCGCTTAAAGTGACGAACTCTGGCAATGAGTTTGTGAGTGAAGCCACCAATCGTGTCGTGGGTATGCGAAATTCCAGAGTCGTCAGGAATTGAGCTCGCGTTTCTAATTCTCGAAGTTGCTGTTCCAGTTTGGCCTCAGCCGGAAGTGACATCACAAGCCCTTCGGCTCGAGCCCGAAGCTCAT
>CAIJTL010000423.1 GCA_903823545.1 uncultured Planctomycetaceae bacterium | reverse complement strand
GGCAAACATTGGAAACAAGGAATCGGTCGCCCGACGGAAACCCCCGCTGTTCCCGCAACGCTCGATTGGGATCTCTGGCTCGGCCCGATCAAAGAGCGCCCCTATCACCCTGGCTATGCTCCGTTCGGTTGGCGTGGCTGGTGGGACTTCGGTACCGGAGCACTCGGCGACATGGGCTGTCATATCATCGATCATCCCGTGTGGGCCTTGAGCCTCGGAGCGCCGATATCAGTCGAAGCACTGACGACGCACGATGGAACGGTGCTAGCCGATAACAAACTCAACTTTGAAACCTTCCCCGTTGCGGCAGTCGTCACGTATCAGTTCCCCGCACGAGAAGTCGGCGGTAAGAAGCTGCCGCCAGTGACCATGACGTGGTACGACGGCGGCCTGATGCCCCCGACTCCCGCCGAGATGACTGGCGGACAACGACTACCCGGCAACGGTGTGTTGTATGTCGGCAGCAAAGGGAAGATGTATCACGGTTCGCACGGCGGAATGCCTCAGCTACTTCCGAGCGAACTGCAAGAACAGAGCAAGGCGATTCCAAAGATAATGGTCCGCTCTCCCGGTCACTACGAAGAGTGGTATCAAGCTTGCAAGACCGGCAAGCTTCCGGTCGACAACTTTGATTACGCCGGCCCAATGACCGAAACCGTCCTACTCGGCGTCCTCGCAATGCGTTCCCCCGGCAAACGACTCGAATGGGACAGCGAGAATCAGAAGGTCAAGAACGCACCGGACCTGAATCAGTACGTGCATACGGAATATCGAAAAGGCTGGGCACTGTGAATCAATCACGATCATTTTCCACATTGGTTCAATGCCTTCTCTTTTTCAAAGGATTTTTTCAATGCTCCAACGAGCAGCTTTCATGACGTTCATTTTGGTAATCAATACCTCGTCTTCTCTTTCTTTTGCGGCGGACAACACACTGACCGACCAAGAAAAGAAAGAGGGTTGGGTGTTGCTCTTCGACGGACGATCGACCAAAGGTTGGATGTCACCGAAAGAGAAGCCACTGCCGGACAAGCACGTACAAGATGGGTGCCTCAATCCGCATCCGTGCGATTACATGCTCACGCACGAAAAGGTTTGGGAGAACTACAAGCTGTCGCTCGATTTCAAGATCAGCCCAAAGTGCAACAGCGGAATCTTCGTCCGCACGTTTCCGTTGACTCCTCGGCCTGGGAAAGATGTCGGTTTTAACGGAATCGAAGTCGCCATAGACGACACCAAGACCGCAGGCTTCCACGACACGGGGGCGATCTACGATCTGGTTAAGCCGACCAAGAATGCAATGAAGCCAGTCGGCGAATGGAATCGCATCATCATCACCAGCGATCGCAACTTGTTGATTGTGGAACTCAACGGCGAGCAAGTCTCGCACATGAACTTCGACGAGTGGCAGGAGCCGAACAAGCGGGCGGACGGTTCGGCACATAAGTTCGACGTGGCCTACAAGACGCATCCGCGAAAAGGGCACATCGGGTTACAAGACCACGGCAGCGATTGCTGGTATAAGGACATTAAATTGTTGCCGCTTTGAGGCGAGTACCCAGAATGAGCCTACCAGTCGGAACGTGCTGTCGTCAGGTTCAGAAGGTCAAACGACATTTGAATCGGACGCTATCGCGTTCCGGCTGATGAGTTTGTCTTCATCTGTCACACGCCAAAGTTGTCAGTCGCTCGTCCCTTCAGCAGGTTTTCGGAGTTCGCATGAGTCGCGTTTTCGGGCATTATGGCCCGCGTTCTCGGTGGTTGGGGAATGCAGCTTATTGTCTCTCACGAGTTTTCAGCCGCCTCTTTTTGTCGAGCCGTCAGGTTTATGCGCTCGACATGTCGTACGCGCAACAGAAGCTCCGTGAGATGCGTGAGAAGCTCGGTCGCGGTGAGACCGTCTGGCTGGTTGGTATCGGCCCGGCGGGACACAACAGCGGCGTCGCACTGATCGAAGTGCATCCCGAACGTGGCATGAGGCTCGTCGCGAATGACGAAGAGGAACGTTATCGCGGGATCAAGCACTGCGACGAACATCCTCAAGAGGCACTCACGGTTCTACAAAGTCGGCTCAAAGAACATGGCCTGACTCCGCAAGACATTCATGCGTGGTTGCTCACTTGGGACTATGCAGACTTGCTGTCTCTGGGCTTCCGCATGGTATTTGAGCAGTTTCCAGAAAGCCTCCGTTTGTGGGACAAGCGGACGTCCCCGAACTTCGATTTTCGCGGCTACTACTGGGAAGTGAGCAAGTTGCCGGGCCGTTTGCAGAAACAATTTGGTTTCGACGCTCGGCTGCCAGTCATCACGATGCCGCATCACGCCAATCATGCGAGCATGTCGTATGCTCTGTCGCCGTTTAATCACTGCACCGAGCCAGTCATGGTGACGGTGCTCGACGGTTTTGGCGATGCGGGAGCGATCTCTCTCTACTTGGTTAAGGACGGACAGCTCGCGCTGCTACGCAAGAACGACAGCATCGTCGAATCGCTGGGGACGTTTTATTCGATCATCAGTTCGTCTAAGGGTGGCTGGAACGCGCTCAGTAGCGAAGGCCGCTACATGGGAGCAGCCGCGTGGGGTGATGGGGATCGGCTGACGAATCCGTACTACAAGCGCTTGCGGCAGATTTTTTACTTCGGCGCGGATGGCACTGTTTCCATCAATCGGACAATGACCAATTGGCAACATGGCGGTGAACTTGACCCCTACCGTCAGCCGCTGACCGACATCATCGGCCCGCCGATCCCGCAAGAGAAAATGTGGAACCCCGATGCCGTTTTGAGTGTCGATGACGTGAAGCATTCGGCCATCACGCGAGATCGAGTTGACCTCTCTGCCGCAACGCAGCTCATTTTTGAAGATGTTGTCTTTCACGTCATCGAGCACTTCATCCGCACGACAAAAAGTGATCGACTCGTGATGACCGGCGGGACTGCGCTCAATTGCCTCGCGAATATGAAATTGGTCGAGCGATTCAATCGCGCCTGGTATCGCCGCAATCTGGAACTCGACACATTCCTGAAGATCTGGGTGCCGCCGATACCCGGTGATGCCGGTGTCCCTGTCGGTGCCGCGTTTCAGTTCGCAATGCAGGCCGGTGCAAAATCCGGAGAACCGATTCGTCACGCTTTCTACTGCGGCCGCGCCGCGACAGACCAAGAAATCGAAACCGCTCTCGACGCAGCGGCGGATGTCGAATCGCGAGTGCTCGGCAACATCAACAACCCTACTGAACTCGCTGCTATCGGGGACTTGGCCGCGTACATTGTTTCACAGGACGGAGCGCTAGGAATCTTTCAAGGAGCTGCCGAAACTGGCCCGCGTGCTCTGGGCCATCGCTCGATTGTTGCCAACCCGGCCAATCCCAAAACCCTTCAGAACATCAACAACCTCGTCAAGTTTCGCGAGGCGATTCGACCGCTCGCACCGATGGCGACACTCGAAGCGGCTCAGCGATTTTTCGCACTCGCCGAAGGTGCTTCGACGGACAATTACAACGCCTACAACTACATGGTGTTGACAGTCGCCGCGCTTCCCGAAGCCTATGAAAAAATTCCCGCAGTCATTCATCACGACGGAACTGCACGTCTGCAAATCGTCCGTCCAGAAATCGACCCGTTGATTCACGCCTACCTCAAAGCGATGGGGCGCCGAGTGGGAGCCGAAGTTTCGGTCAACACGTCACTCAATGTCGGCAGCCCGATCGCTCAGACACCCGAGCATGCCATCACGACTTTGCGGCGCGCGAAAGCTCTCACGGCGTTGTTGATGGTGAGTGCCGAAGGAAATGCTCGACTTGTCTGGCACAACATCGAAAACCTTCCGCTGAAAGATGGTGGCCGACAACTCCAGAAATGGTACGACGACTGGGCCGGGACTCGATGACGCATGCTACCGGAATAAACCACCGACTTTATTGGACCGTTGCGATGCGGAGATCGTGTTAAGAGTTCGTTTCGACGGGTTCGAGCGAGTGTTGCGCGGCTTTCATTGGCCGGATGGCTTCTGTAGATTTCCAGCCCAACGAATTTCGAGGCACCGACGTAAGGCGGCTGCCATCTTGTTGTTGCTGGACACTGAGCAATACTTTGACGCGAAGTCAGCACGGCGAGGGATAATTCGTTTGAGTTGAGTTTCTCCACAGGTTTTTGACAGGTTCGTGAAGCATGATGACGTCATTGCACAGTCTGGGTTTGGCGCTGCTGGCCGCTGGCGGGGCAGTTCGTGAATCAGCGATTTCACCGGCAGAATGGGCTGGCACAGGATTGGTCGTCGGGCTGTTGCTCGCCGGGATGTTCGTCTTCCTCTACATGACTCGAACAGGAGTCATCGCCCGTGCCACAACCAAGGAAGCTGTCCGTCAGCCGGTCTTTTTGCTGCTGCTTGGACTCGGCACATTGCTGTTGGTCATCAACGTACCGCCATCTCTCTTCCTCCACGTACTGGAAAATCTCTACTGATATCCAGACTGCTACCAAGCTTCGCTTTCGGCAGATCTCCCACTTCTC
>CAIJTL010000422.1 GCA_903823545.1 uncultured Planctomycetaceae bacterium | reverse complement strand
CGAAGGGTAACGCCGCAGGTAATGAAACATGCTCAAGAACCCCGCGTGCGGATACATCCCGGTTACTGAGTCCTGAACTTTTCCGTCACGCCCTTTCAACGCCTTGAGCTTCGCGGGGATGTACTCAAACGGGTCTTCAGGGTTTTTGAATTTGTCTTTCAACTCGTCGAAGATGCCGTAACCGCGAGCGGTGTAGGGCGAGACCATGATGTAATCCGCTGTCGCGAGTTCCGAGAACGGCCGCTCGTTGCGAACGATGTGAGCAATCAACTCGAGCGGTTCACGCAACAGCGATTCGCGATACACGTCGGCGAGCTTCCAACGCGCTCGTTGCCGCTCCTTCTCCTCAATGTGACTCAGGTCGTGCTTGTCATACCACAGCCGAGTTTTCTCGAAGTGATCGTAGGAGAGCAGAGTCTCTGCGTTGTCCTCAATGCCGATCGTCAGAAAGATGTCGTTGAAGCCCTCTTTCAGCCGGAAATAGAAAGCATCCTCTTTCATGATACGGTCGAGGATCCCGTCCATTGCCGGATCGTCTTCCGCGAAGTAACCCGAAGCGTCAGCGAGGGCGAGCGTTCCAGAATGTTCCGAATTCACAGTCGCTTGAAGCGTCCGCCCTCGCTGCCGCTTCGGGTTACTTTCGACGGCCGCCCGCTCTTCGTCGGTAGGAAGTCGTCCAGCAAGCGAGAGCGTCACCCGTCGCAGCAGTCGTTGTGGCGAGATCTTTGCGACGCCATCGAACAAAGGACGAGTAGGTTCATCAGGTTTTACATCATTCGGAGTGGGCTGATTGCCCTGCGGATTCAGACGTCGGACATAGCGTTCCAGGATTCGGTAGCTTGTCGAGTCCGGCTTCAAAACCGCTCCGCCACCATGATCGAGACCGCCAGTGACCTTCAGCAACAATCGCGATTGATCGCCCTCTTTGGCCAGAGCCATCTTCTGAAACGCTCCGCAATTTTGTTGCAACCACTTCACATCGTGAATGTCTTTCGTGTTTCGAGATGACAACACAAAAGCGCTTTCTGCCGCGTCACCTTTGGAATTGTGACAACGCAGACAAGTTCGCTCACCCACCTTGGCCCAGACCTCATTTTCAAAGACGCGATCCTGCATCGTGCAGGGAAGCGCGGCCGCTACCTGAGCGGGTTTAGGTTCCGCCTCACCCCGAAGTTGGTGACTGATCGAGCCGACACAAACCAGACCAAGTGCGACGAACGCGCATCGCAACAATTCCGAGTTCCGTTTTACAGAAGCGGTCATCGTGAGTCCTCGTACTGAATCGAGCGCGGGCGATGCACGTTGCCATCTCGCAGAAACGCACGAAAGCAGCGTGCGAATCAAAATCCATTCTTACTCGCCAACTCAATCACAGATCAACTCGTCGAGAGTGCGAATGAAGTTCGACCGTGCGGCAACATCGATTAGACGAAGTCAATCAGGCTCACCGGCTGCATCCGCACGCCACATTCAGGCAGACGTTGATTTTCGTCCCGGCGAACTTCAATCCACAAACGACAAAGCACATCAAGGTTCCAATAATTTGGCTCTCATTGATGTGCTTCATCCTGTGGCTGATTCAATTAGCCAACCAATTCAGGAATCGGGCGACCGTGATCGACGATTGGTGTGGGGCGACCGTTGAAGTCGCGGATCAGTGTCGTCGAAGAGTCGATTCCCATGTGGTTGTAAATGGTGGCGAGGAAGTCGCCGGGGCCACAGATGCGGTCGATCGAATCTTCGCCACGTTTGTCGGTACCGCCGATGTAACGTCCGGTTTGAATGCCGCCGCCTGCCCAGATGTTGGAGAAGGCTCGCGGCCAGTGGTCTCGACCGGGTTGCATCGTTCCGGCAGGAGCGCTGGCGTCACCGGCTCCGGTGCTTGCGGCGTAGCTGATTTTCGGAGTGCGACCGAACTCACCGGTGATGACGACAAGGACTCGCTTGTCGAGGCCTCGTTCGTAGATGTCTTCAATCAAGGCTGTGACCGCTTGATCGTAGGCTGCCGAGCGGAACTTCATCGCGTCGAAGACGTGATGGTTGACCGCGTGATCGTCCCAGTTGTTGACTCGACCACAAAGCGGTCCAGCAAGGCTGGTCGTCAGCACTTCGACACCTGCTTCGACCAATCGGCGAGCGAGCAGCAATTGCTGTCCCCACTGATTGCGTCCGTAACGGTCTCGAACGCGTGGATCTTCACGGCTGAGGTCAAACGCTTCTTTCGTCTTCGGGTTCGTAAGTAGAGTCATTGCCTGCGTTTCAAACTCATCGAGCGCGGCAAGTTCTCGCTGTTGATCGAACTTACGTTCGAGCGTGTCGAGGTTCTGTCGCAACGACGATCGGCGTCCAAGGCGTTTGACTTCGTTCGTGTCGGTCAGGCCAATGTTCGGAACCGAGAATGTTGGGAGATCCGGGTTGCCCGACACAACGAACGGCGAATAGGCATCACCGAGGTAGGCAGGCCCGTTGTATTCGAGCGGAGGATTGATACCGACATAAGCGGGCAAGGGATTCTGGCGCGGGCCTTTTTGCGAGCGAACATAATTCGTCACCGACATCCAGTCTGGCAGGCGCGGCTTCGGCTTATCGCGCGTGTCAGGATCGCCGGAGAGCAACTGCATCGAACCAGCCGGGTGACCACCGGCGTTCTGTCGCATCGATCGCAATACCGTGAACTTGTCGGCAATGGCCGCTTGTCGTGGCATCAATTCGCAGAAGTCGAGTCCCGGCACCTTCGTCGGAATTGTGCCGAACGGCCCCCGATAGTCAGCGCTGGCATTTGGCTTCGGATCGTAGGT
>CAIJTL010000421.1 GCA_903823545.1 uncultured Planctomycetaceae bacterium | reverse complement strand
GAGGTTTCCGGCGACATCCTGTTGACGAAAGCTCAGGCCATTGCGCACGGCGTGGCTCCCAATGACCATTTTGACCAAGGCTTGGCGTTGTCTCTGCGAGAGCAGTGGCCGGCGATGGTGAAGGACTTCCGCCACTACGCTCAACAATGTCATCCTCGACCGGGTGAGGTCTGGAGTTGGAGCGGGGTTGGCGGCCGAGTCTTCAATCTCATGACTCAGGAGGGGGAGCACACTCATGGAGCGAAGCCCGGAAAGAGCAGCACCGCGAACGTCAATCACTGCCTCAAGCGACTCCGACACGAGTTGGAGAAGGACAGCATCACGAGTGTTGCTCTTCCTCGGCTAGCGACCGGTGTCGGAGGACTGGATTGGACGGTAGTCTTGCCGCTAATTCGTACTCAATTGGGCGATCTGAAGATTCCGGTTTACGTTTACTCGCAGTATCAAAAAGGGGTCCAGGCTAAAGAACAGAACGCTGCTTGAGCGCCAGGATTCTTGTTGCTGTTTCGGATCGAATTCACGGTCGCAGCAATCTGCGACCGCTTGATTTGTCATCACGCTCTACGGAGAGGCTATGGGCCAGGAAATCGCGAGCACACGGTTCAAGTACTACGATTTCCACCGCTTCGACAAACTGGTCAAGCACGAAATGGAGGTCTTGCGGCAGTGGTTTCGCGAAGGCCGGTTCTCGGCGAAGCGTTCGATTGCCGGGGCGGAATTGGAGGCTTGGCTGGTCGATGTCGATTGCCAGCCGACACCGTGGAACGAGCAAGTCATTGCGTTGACGGGATCGCCCGACGTCGTGCCGGAACTGTCTCGATTCAACATTGAGTTCAACGTCTCACCGCAGCCGCTTGCTGGACGTGGGCTCGCGCAGCTCGCCGGTGAACTTGGTGCGACTTGGCGGCAGTGTGATGAGGCTGCCGGTCAGATCGGCACGTCGGTAGTGGCAATCGGATTGCTGCCGACGATCAAGGACTCAATGCTTTCGTTGGCGAACATGTCGAAACTGCATCGCTATCAGGCGCTCAACGAGCAAGTGCTGCGGCTGCGTCAGGGAAGGCCGATCCGGCTTAGCTTGAAGGGGCGAGAGACCCTCGTCACGGAACATCGCGATGTTATGCTCGAATCCGCGACCACATCGTTCCAACTGCACTTGCAAGTTCCGATGCAGGAATCGGTGCGCTACTACAACGCGGCCGTTGTCGCGTCGGCTCCGATGGTGGCTGTAGCCAGCAATTCGCCGCTCTTGTTTGGCGCGAGTCTCTGGGACGAAACCCGTATTCCGCTCTTTGAACAGGCTGTCGACATCGGAGGCGATGCGCTGCCTCGCGTGACGCTGGGTTCCGGCTACGCGCGAGAAAGTCTCGAAGAAATCTTTTGTGAGAACGAGGAGTATCCGGTTCTGCTTCCGCTCGCGATGGAGAGCATGTCGGATCGCTTGGCACACGTCCGTCTGAAGAATGGCACGATCTGGCGTTGGAACCGGCCGTTGATCGGTTTCGATGACGACGGCACGCCGCATCTCCGAATTGAACATCGTGTGATGGCCGCCGGGCCAACGTTGATCGACATGACCGCCAACATGGCGTTGTTCTATGGACTGGCGGAAAGTCTGGCACAAGACGATCGGGCTCCCGAATCGTTGTTGCCGTTTGAGGCTGCGCGCGACAACTTCTATCGTGCAGCACGCTGCGGGCTTGAGTGTAAGGTTCAATGGCTCAACGGCGTTCAGCACCCACTTGGCGAGTTACTGCTGACGGAACTTCTGCCGCGAGCCGCCGCTGGACTGCGGCGTTTGCAGGTTGACCCCACATTGGCCGCATCGTGGTTGGCGATCATCGAGTCGCGGGTTCGTAGCGGACAGACCGGAGCCATTTGGCAGAGAAGGTTTGTCGAACAACACGGCAAGAACTTCGTTGCGTTGACTCAGTCTTACCGCGAACAGCAACGCCGTGGCGAACCTGTGCATACTTGGACGTTCGACCGCGACACCACGATGCCGTCGATCCGGACGAAGCGATCGATGCTGCGAATCGTCGACGAGCTTCCGAAGGGACTGCTCGAAGCCCGATCCACTGATCTTTCCGATCTGCTAGGACAACCGACGTTGATCCATCTGCCCGGTCGCCGTCCCGAGCCGCTTTTTCTTTCGATCCTGCTACACGGCAACGAAGACGTTGGATTGCGCGCCTTACAGACATGGTTTCAGAAGCAGGGCGATCGACCACTTCCGAGAGCGTTGTCCATCTTCATTGGGAATGTCGCCGCCGCGAAAGCCAACGTGCGACATCTGCCCAACCAACCGGATTACAACCGAGTCTGGCCGGGTTCTGATCGCGAGGACTCTCCCGAACATGCGATGATGCGGCACGTCGTTGCCGAGATGCGCGACCGACACGTTTTCGCCAACATCGACTTGCACAACAACACAGGCTGGAATCCTCATTATTCATGCGTGACTCGACTCGAGAACGAGCACCTGCAATTGGCCGCACTGTTTGGTCGTCAGGCGGTCTTTTTTCAGCATCCGTTGGGTGTACAGTCGCGCGCATTCGCGGAGTTCACTCCGTCGGTGACGTGCGAATGCGGTAAAGTGGGAGACGAAAGTGGCGTTCGACACGCGGCCGAATTTCTGGATGCGTGTTTGCATCTCGCCGAGATTCCGTCGCACCCTCTGGCGGATGGCGATCTCCATCTGTTTCATACCGTCGCAACACTCTACGTTTCTCCGCGAGCCAATGTGGTCTTTGACGAAAAGGATCGCGGGGCGTGTCCTTCTGAATTTGATCTGGCACTCCGTGGCGACCTCGAGCACCTGAATTTCCAAGAGCTTCTCCCCGGAACTTGGCTGGGCTGGTCGCGGCCAGGATTCGCAATGCCTCTATCGGCAATTGATGAATCCGGTCGAAATGTGACCGACGAGTTTCTTGCAGCCGAAGAGGGACTGATCCAACTCCGCAAAACCGTGATCCCCGCGATGCTCACCTGCAACCAGACCGTGATCCAACAAGACTGCTTGGGGTACTTCATGGAACGCCACCGAATGCCAAGTGAAGCACAGTCAAGTTCGGAGCGGAGAGCGATCAACGGCGCTGATCGGTCTTGACCCGGTCGGAGAATTTTTGGGAGTTTAACACGAACCTCGGACTTGAATGCTTGGTGAGACAATCGCCAGATCGGCTCCAACGAATTCAAGACTTCCCCGTGATCTGTCGTAGGAGGGAATCAAAATGCTTTTGCAATCAGAAGACAAACTGCTTGTCGTTCATCGTCGACTATTTGAACGGGACGGCAGCCGTTTTTTCATTGGTCGCGTCGAGGATTTTGACGCCGGGATCGTACGGGTCGCGGGTTACACGTTCGTCCGTGATCCCGTTGGAGGAACCGTCAGCCGCAAAAATGACGTCCGCACGAAACTCTTTTCGCTGTCGTCTGGCACGCTAATGGCCTATGTGTTGCCGCGCGATTTGGATCTTACGTCAGCACGCCTCGTGGCTGACGAAGCGAGTCTCACTCTGACCGCTGGCAGTTCATTTCGAATGGATCTTTCGGAGTGGGCTCACTCGGCCTACATGAGGGTCGGTTAAATCCTATTCAGTTCGCTTCACACTCATTTTATGGAGAACTCAAGATGAGATACTTGGCATGGTTCGTCCCATTGTCGTTGGTCGCACTCGGAGTCCTTGCGGCATCGGATAAGCCGCCGGCTCGGAAAAAGGCTCCTGTCGACGTCTTGATGCGCAGCAAACTCGCGAGTTCGCAGAAGGTCGTCGAGGGACTCGTCGCCAAAGATTTTGGATTGATTGAAAAAGGGGCCGAAGAACTCCTGAAGGTATGCGACGCTGAGGATTGGCGGTCGTCCGACGAACAGGTTTATACGCACTTCAAGACCGAGCTTCGTCGCCAAGCCGAAAAGCTCGATTCATACAGTGACGCGCAGAACTTGGAAGGGACGACTTTCGCTTATCTCAACCTGATCTCGACCTGCGTGGACTGCCATTCTCATTGCCGTGATGTGCTGCGCATCGCGGCTGAACCGCCGAAGCTCAAACCGGTGCCGTCATCCAGCGACGTCATCAACGCGGATGAAAAGCGACCTATGCGGCGGTGATCACTGGCCGCACTCAACACCTCATTGGACTTTCCCACGTTTTGTGGGCGCTGGGGTTGTGGTTATGCGGCTTCGGCGAACTGAGCTGGGGACTGGTGGTCCAGGGCAG
>CAIJTL010000420.1 GCA_903823545.1 uncultured Planctomycetaceae bacterium | reverse complement strand
TCAGTGGCACCACTTCATTCCAATCTTGGAAGCCGCTGCGGGCCTAGCCAAAGGGCCGTGCTTCGGAGTCTGTTGGAACACGAAGTCCGCTTGCGACTTCGATTACCTCACCGGAGTGGAAGTAACGACTTCTACACCGCTCCCGCCCGAGTTCACGACTCTCAAATTGACCGGTCAACGTTACGCCGTCTTCGCTCACACAAAGCATGTGTCCGCGATCCCAGAAACGATCGACACCATCTGGTCGAAGTGGGCACCAGACTGCGGCTTGAAGGTCGGTGGTGCCCCATGTTTCGAACGTTACACATCCGAGTTCAATCCCGAGACCGGCATGG
The DNA here is from genome assembly GCA_903823545.1 of uncultured Planctomycetaceae bacterium. GTDB lineage: Bacteria > Planctomycetota > Planctomycetia > Planctomycetales > Planctomycetaceae > SXKJ01. The sequence continues at coordinate 6,070 of CAIJTL010000420.1, read as the reverse complement.
GCGACATGGAGATTTGGATTCCGTTGCAGTGATGCCTCTGTAGTCGCGTCGCTCCGCGACTCGACTGCTGCAGGCCACGAACATCGACTTCGCTGAAGACGCCGAGTTGCAGAGCAACTCGGCTACAAAGAGATCACCGCCTCGGAGCGAACCACCTTTTTCGGCAGTTGGACCATGACGCCTCGTCAATTTGCAAAGCTGGCATTGTCGTTTCCTGGTGTCGTAGAAGCGGAACACATGGGGCATCCCGACTTCCGCATCGGCGGCAAGATCATCGCCAGTCTGGGATCACCCGATGCCGATTGGGGCATGGTCAAACTGACTCCCGACCAACAGGCAGCATTGATCGAAACCAATGGGGGTGCATGCCAGCCTTGTCGAGGTATCTGGGGCCTGCGTGGCTACACTAACATCCGCTTGGCTGAGGCCACTCAATCACTTGTCCGTTCAGCCTTGGAATTGGCGTTTGAAAACGCAACGAACAAATAGACCATAAAAGGAATCACTCAAATGGCATCGAAGAAACAACGCGTCGCTGGTTGGATTGTTAGCGGCATTGTCACCCTTTTCCTGATTGGTCCCAGTGCTGCGGGTAAGTTTGTGGAATGGCAGGGAAAAGAAGAGGCATTCAGCAAGATGGGCTTCACGACCGACGTGATGTTCAAGATCGGCATTTTGGAAGTTGCGATCGCGCTGCTCTACTTCATTCCGCGGACATCGTTCATCGGGGCGATCTTGGTCACTGGCTATCTCGGTGGCGCAACCGTGACGCACGTGCGAGTCGGTGAGCCTTTCATCATGCCTGTGATCATTGGTGTTGTGGCCTGGATCGGCTGTGCCTTGCGTCGCCCTGAAATCTTCTCGCTCGCCTTTGGTACTCAGAAATCAGAGAGCTAGACATGATTGATACACCGCAGATCGCGCAGTCGGTTGCTCAGATGACGGCAACTATTCGTTTCGTAATTCCGCGCAACGAGATTCAAAAAGTGATGGGGCCAGCGATTGGAGAAGTGATCGCTGCCGTTGTGGCCCAAGGGATCGGTCCCGCTGGTCCGGTCTTTTCGCATCACTTCCGGATGAGCCCGGACATCTTCGATTTTGAAGTGGGTGTGCCGGTGACAAAGCCCGTTACTCCGGTCGGTCGCGTTCAGCCGAGTGAGCTTCCAGCCGCGAATGTGATGAGGACGATTTATGGTGGTCCTTACGAAGGACTTGGTGGCGCCTGGGGCGAGTTCAGTGAATGGCTCACCGCCAACGGGCATTCGAAGGCTGAGAACCTGTGGGAGTTTTACGTGGTGAGTCCCGAATCAACGTCTGATCCTGAGAAGCTTGAGACGGAATTGAATCGACCGTTGTTGGGAACGAAGAGCTGAGAGAATTAACCCTCCGCCTTGCTGCTCACAAAACGCCGTTTTCAACACGAGTGGCGGAGAGCAAGAAACCAGGAGGCGTTCCTTAGGGACGGCTCAGAAACTGTCAACTTGTGGCTATGGAGTTGCACCGATGAAATCGTTGTTGTTGCTACGGCATGGAAAGTCGAGTTGGAGCGATGATTCGTTGGCGGACCACGATCGACCCCTCAAAAAGCGTGGTCGTCGAGCGGCACAGCACATGGGACGACTGCTAGCCGCACTGCAACTTGTTCCCGATTTGGTTTTGACATCGACCGCCATTCGCGCACGCGACACGGCGGTCCTAATGGCTGACACGGCGGGTTATCGTGGAACGATCTCTGCAATTGCCGAGCTCTATCACGCCGATCCAGCCGCGTTTGTCGAAGTCGTATCGCAAATCTCGACGGAGCCAGAAGTGATTCTCGTCGTGGGACATAATCCCGGAATGGAAGAATGGCTGCGGCAACTGGTGGAAAGTCAGCATGAGATGCCAACTGCGGCGGTCGCTCAGATTGAGTTGCCCGTTGAGAGTTGGGGCGAAGTCACACAGGAAACGCGCGGCACGCTGCGCGGATTGTGGGTTCCGAAAGAAGTCGCGGATGAAGAATCGTCAAGGTAGACGAGTCGCTCCGTGACTCGAAGTGTTCCGGCCACGGAGTGACTCGCCTTGGTTGTTGTGCCGCTCAACTTAGCCCTCATGCAAGCGAGGACTACCAACCCCAACGAGCTTGTCTCGGTGACTCGCGGGCTTTTGCACTACGCCCTGCAGTACTCGAAATCACGATTGCCGTAGAGCAAAAGCCCGCGAGTCACCGAGGCAAGCTCGGTGGGGTCGCTGGATTGACCACTATCGCGTGAAGCCGACTGAGAAGCTGAAGAATTTTTCGAGGTCGTCCTTCTCTTTCAGGATGGGGATACCCCAGTCGAGAGCGATCGGAGCGGGGCCCATCATCGGGACAGTGATGCGGAGACCAGCACCGACGGTGGCTCGCATCCGATTGAATCCGATTTTGTCTTCGACCGTTCCGATGTCCGTGAAGGCGACTGCCGCGATCATTTCATCGGCGGTCAATGGGATCATGTATTCGGCCCCGGCCAGGAACATCCACTGGCCACCGGTGTAAACCTTGCCTTCCTTGGGGCTGACGCCGCGGAACTGGAAGCCACGGAACGATTGGAAGCCACCGGCGAAGTAGCGTTCAAAAATAGGCGTGTCTTTGCCTGTCCAGGCGGCTGACATGCCGAGTGAAACGATGTGGCGTCCGCCGCCGTCAGGGCGACTGTAGACGGTGAAGTATTGATGCGCCTCGCCATCCGCTCGCGGGTAAGTGAACGTGCCGAAGGCTTGTTCAAAACCGGCGACGAGATAATGCCCTTCACCAGGAAGGAACTGTGAATCGCGAGTGTCGTGTGCGACGCCGATACGTGCTGACGACAAGAAGGTGTTACCGACTGCTCGCTGCAAAATGTCGGGAGTCGGGGTGGTCGGATTCGTCAGTGTGATTGATTCCATTCGTACTGAGCCGAGAACCGAGAACTCTTGGGTCAGTTGTCGTCCGCCGTTGACGCGGCCGCCTACGCGTTCTTCGGTCCAATCGCGATAGAAGCGTTTCCAATAGAAGCCGTTGACGCCGACGCTGTAGTCCGTGTCGAGGAAGTACGGGTCGGTCCAGCTTACGAGGTAGCGGCTGACGATGTTGCCGGGGACCGCTTCCGCTCGGAATTGTTGTCCGGCACCACGAAACGCTGTGCCGTTGCGGAAGTCATCGAAGCTGGTCGGGAAACGCGTGATGTCGAAGTTGTTTTCTTGCAGCACGATCGAGCCGACTAAGCCCGAGTTACTGTTCACGCCGACGCCGAACGACAAGCTGCCGGTCTGCGTTTCGGTGACGGTGTAGTCGAGGTCCAATTGCGCTGGCGGCGGTTCAAACTGAAGCGGATCGGTCGAGCCGCCGCCAAACGGATGCGTCGCGGGATCAGCTTGTGCCAACATGAACTGCGTAGTGTCGAGCGTTGATGCTGCGGTTGTGTCGTCCGCACTGTTCGGACTGTCCGGACTTTGACCGCGAATCGCTCGGCTGGTTTGAGCCAACTGCGAACGGCTCTTCGGTTGCTTCTCTTCGACTTTCGAGATGTTGACGCTGGGAGCGTTCGGCCCGGCTCGTTCAAAGAGTTGGCCTTCGAGACGCCGTTTGCTTTGAGCAATCTTCTTCGGGTCGGCGAGGTCGCCGGGATGCGTCAGGACTCGGTGGCGGACGGCCGCTTCTCGTGTGTGTGGGTTGTCGCCGCTGATATGCACGTTGATGTGACGGATCGTGTAGACCTGATCTTCATTGACGTGATAAACGAGGTCCATCGTCCCTGGTTCTTCGAGGAAGCGCGGGATCGGTTCGACGTTCGCGAACGTGCGACCGAGTTTGCCGTAACGATCCTTGATCGCTTCCACGTCTTTGTTCATGAACCGCGCGTTGTATTGGTCGCCCGACCGCAGTTTCATGTCAGAGGAAAGCTCGTCGGTGGAGAAGATTTGGTTCCCCTCCATGATCAAGTTGCGAATCTTGAATCGCGGCCCTTCTTTGATGTGATAGGTGACGATCGCGTGAGCGGACTTGTAGCTCAACGGATTGAGCGGGTGCTCGTTGATGTCAACTTCCTTTTCGATCTCCGCGTCGAAGTATCCTAGGCTGTGGTAATACTGCTTCAGCGAAGAGACGTCGTCGGGCAGCAATTCCGGCTTGTACTTGCCGAGGAACGCAAGACCGAGGATCGCAGGCTTTTGCGAGAGCTTCGTCTTCAACAACGCGGCCGAGAACGAATCGTTACCAGTAAAGTTCACCGCGCCGACGATGACCTTCGGGCCTTCTTGAATGTCGAAAATCACTTGGCGATCTTCGCGTTGATTCCCTTTGAGCAGATTCACCTTCGTGTAAGGAAAGCCTTTGGTTTTGTAGTGTTCTTCAATACGGCGAATCGCCTCGCGATTGACGCTGACATCGAACGGGCTCCCTTCACGTAAGCCGGTCAGCTTTTCGAGGTGTTTCGTTTTGATCCGTTCATTGCCGCGATACTCGACTTTTTGGACCATCGGCCGTTCGATGACACGAAAGACGAGGACAAGTCCTTTTTCGTTACGGCGATAACGTGGTTCAACACTGAAGAACCAGCGTGTGCTGTAAAGCGCGCGGACATCCTCGCGGATTTGCTGCTCCGCAGGTGGGCGAGCAATTGGCGAATGGATCAGCTTCCGAATCGCCGACGTTTCGATCGTTTCGTTCCCTTCGATCACGATGTCAGTAATCGGATCGTTGAGTTCTTCGGGCGAATCATCACTGAGCGGCAAACCTTCGGCACTGCCGTCGGGAACCATCTCCTCTTCGGGAAGAGGCTCTTCATCAACTCGACGAGCTCGTTTGATGTTTGAGGTTGGCGGCTTGCCGGGAGGTCGGTCATCAAACCCTAACGACTGCCCACGAAATGTTGGGGCCGTTTGGCATCCGCTGACAGCCATTGTCACGCCACACAGTAAACCGCACAGCAACACCGCGAACCCGCGTGTCTTGCAGACCACGCTTTGATCGCGACAGGTGCCGTCCTTGACACCGCTCATCACGTTGGGTTCCGGCTGAGAGTCGAGGGAATTGGGAGGGGCATGCAGACGAGTGGCAGATGACTTTGCAGATAACTTCTTGGGAAGGGGGCGGGTGTGTATCCCAAAACGCGAAACCAGAGCAAGAGGCGTTTGTGGGTTCCACGTCGCAAAAATCGAAGAACGGGACTCTTGCCCGTCGCTCCGGCAATGAATGCCGTGAATGAGCGTTGGGTGGCAAGCGAGAAATCCGCCATACCTATTTAGCGAGCCATCGTTCCCCACAGTTCGCGAAACTTTTGCGGAAATAGTCGCACGGAAACTTCGGGAACTTCAATCTGGGGGTGCCACATTTTTTCCCATTCGAGGCTGAACCAGCCGGAGTAACCGTCAGTGAGTAGGCTTTGCAAACATTCGCGAGCGGGGAATTCGCCGCCGCCGAAGAGGGCGTAGTCGGCGTGTTGATGCCCAGTGTTGATTTGCTTGGCCATGCGAGCGGCTTCCTCAACATCATCAGAGACGGGTTGATCAGAAACCTTTGGGCGAGTGACCGAGTCTTTCCAATGTGTGTGCCGAGTCCATTTCTTCAACGCGGCCCAAGTATCGGCGATCCGCTCACCGTGGAACCGCCACGGATGGTGCGTGTCCCACAACACGCCGACCGATGGGCAACTGACTCGGTTCATGAGAGAGGCCATCTTTTCGCTGCGACAGAAGTCGCCATGAGTCTCAATCAAGACTTCAATGCTGACAGTGCTCGCGTATTCGCCCAGTGATTGCAGTCCGGCGGCGATCCAGTCCAATTGCTGCGCTTCGTCTTCGTTCGGGCGAATCAAGTCACCGAAGACTCGGACGAACTTCGCACCCAATTCGCGAGCGAGATCGCAATACGCTTGACCGTTTGCCAATTGCTTTGATCGTGTTGCCGGATTTGGGTCTTCAAAATGAACGGAGGAAGACAAGCCGCAGACAAGAAATCCGGCGTCCTTCAATTGCCGGATTCGTTGTGGCAACTCAGTTGGCCGAAACTCTGGCCGCTTGAGCAAGTCGGTCTCACGTTCGATCAGCCGAATCTCGACGCCGTCGTAGC
>CAIJTL010000419.1 GCA_903823545.1 uncultured Planctomycetaceae bacterium | reverse complement strand
TCCTGCGAAAGTCCGACCCGTTCAAACAACGAGAACTTCAAATCCTCGTTTACGACAACGATTACCCAGAAACTCCGTTGATCGACAAAGGATGGCCACGCCGTTGGGCTCCAGTGTCCCGAGATAATGACCGCAGAAAACAATCAGACGACATCGATGACGACGGAGCGAATTCCTCAATCGTTGCTGGTTGGCGTGAAGCAACCGACGGATGGCAGCTGCAAAACGACGGCCATTCCTTTCGTTTGGATGGAACCGGAGCTGCCAAGGGAACTCATTGGCTGAGATACCGGCACTTTGTTCCGAACAGTGACACTTGGCGAAACGTTATCGACAAGGACGTGGATCAGGAGGGCAACGATCGAGAGTCTCTCAACGATTTCGGGCAAGCTCGCTCAAAAATCGTCAAGCCGTTGCGTCGTCCGATGCCGCAATTGATCACGGACTTTTGTGGATACAACGCGTTTTCATCAGGACACGATTTCGATCTCGATGCCTACTTTTGGGTTGGCGATCTGACATTGTCATGTGACGTACAAATCAAACAGTTGGATGAGAAAGCAGAGTTGTTGCTGGAGCTCAATGAAGGGGCTCATCGTTACCGCTGCCGCATTAACCCGAATACCGGTGAAGCACAATTGGCCTCTCTGATTTGGATGAGCCGAGACAAAGAAGAAGAGGAAGATCTCGGCAAAGCAACGACGCCAATTCGTGGCGCTGGTAAATATCAATTGGAGTTCGCAAATGTCGACAATCGCTTGTGCCTGTGGGTGAACGGCAAATTGACCACTTTTGGACCAAAGGCCGAATACCCGCTACCAGAATCAGAAGACTTTGGACCTCAAGACGATGACTTAATTCCTGTCGGCATCGCGGCGAGTGGCATGAATGTGGATGTCGCTCATTTGCAGATTCATCGCGACATCTACTATCGCAGCAGCCACGTTGAGCAATCGCAAGACTTTTCACCGTGGGGACATGAGCAGGATGAATGGAGCCCTTGTTCGGCACTTCCTCACTTGCGATCGCTGTTGAGTGATCCTGTTCGATGGAACGAGTCCTATAAGGCATGCGTTCGTGATGCGAAGTTCGAACTCGGCCCAGACGAATTTCTGATGCTCGGCGACAATAGCCCGCGCAGTAAAGATAGCCGCCTTTGGGGCAACGACCGACGAGCTCAACATCGCCATGCCGTGCCACGATCAGCGCTCGTGGGCAAAGCGTTCTATATCTATTGGCCACACGGGCAACCGTTCCTCAACAACGGCGAAGGTTTTCCAATTATGTATCACAGCGAGTTGAAACATCAGGGCGAGTCGGTCGTTGAACGAAGCGTGAAGGATTACCCCAGTGACCGAATTCCGTTTTATCCCGGTGTCGGTCGAATGCAGCGAATCCGGTAAGTCATTCAACGTCGGAATGGAATTCCGCATTACTCATCAAGGAAGAACTCATGGCTTTGCTGGAATGCCACGGACTGGTGAAAGATTACCCCGGCAAGCGAGCCGTTGATGGTGTCGACTTCACCGTCGATCGGGGTGAGATCGTCGGTCTTCTCGGCCCCAATGGCGCGGGAAAGACGACCTCTTTCCGGATGTCGTGTGGCATGGTCTCGCCGACGGAAGGTCAGGTCTTCTTGAACGGGCAAGAGGTAACTCAATGGCCGATGTATAAGCGAGCCCAAGCTGGCATGGGCTATCTACCTCAAGACGAAAGTATCTTCATCAAGCTGACTGTCGAACAAAATATTTCCGCAGTGCTCGAATTCCTGCCGATGACCCGCACCGAGCGTCGCGACAAGATCGACCACCTGCTGCAAGAGTTTGGTTTGACTGAAAAGCGACGCCAAATCGCGTCGACATTGTCGGGCGGTGAACGACGACGATTAGAAATTGCTCGCTGTCTCTCAACCGACCCAGTCTTGATCCTGCTCGACGAACCCTTCACCGGAATCGATCCGGTCACGATTCACAGCATTCAGGACATCATTGCTGGTCTGCGCAACAAAGGGATTGGCATCCTGCTGACCGACCACCGCGAACGAGAGACGCTGACGATCACAGATCGCAACTACGTCATCTGTGCGGGCAAAGTAATCGCCAGCGGCGACGCAAAATCCGTCCTCGCCAACCCAGATGCCCGTCGCCGCTACTTCGGCGAACGCTTCGACGCTGATTCCATTATCCAAGGCAAAGAAGCATTCGATGCGGGACAAGACGCTGCGTGAGTCTCGTTTCGTAGCAGGTTCGACACGCCTACAAGAATAGTCGGTGAAGAAACTCCGACTACTTCTTCATTCGCGACACCAACCACTTCGAGTATTCGGT
>CAIJTL010000418.1 GCA_903823545.1 uncultured Planctomycetaceae bacterium | reverse complement strand
TAATGGACTTGTCACCGTGCGAATGCCGACCACTCATCAACGAGCTAAAGATCGTCAAGGATTCTCTTTCGCTGTTCGGCATATTCGTCCTAATTGACCAGCCCCTGACGTTTGAGGCCATTTAATGTAGCCAGTCGCTGCTCAGGTGGTGCAGTGGCTGACGAGCCGGTTTGAGTTGGCAGCGACGTGTCAAAATCGACAACCTCGTGTGCCACGCCATGCGAGGAGAAGATGTTCGCGGCGTGATACCCGGTCACCAGAAAAGCACCCAGTGTCCAAATTATGCCGAAGAAACCCGCTTGCGGTACCACAACGAAAACGCCGATGCCGACAAAGCAAACACCAACAATCATCGCAATTGCCGACACTGGCTTGCTGGGTCGAACTCGCCCTGTAGCTCGCAATTGTAGTTCTCCTCACTGAGTCGAACGATAAGTTGCCGACCGATATTTTACCCGTTCTAGGTTTCGCATCCTTAGGCGGCACCATGAATGTCATAAACCAGCGGCATGACTTCAGGCGGCATAAATCACCTCGCGATTCGATTCAATCGACTTCCAGAAATACGGATTCTTCACCGCAGGCTCATCGACCAAATCAATTCGTCTTGAAAAGAGGTCCTCCAGAGCGAACTGCAATCCAAAGTAGTCAGACCAACCATAAGTTCTTTGAGGCTGAAATCGCACGAGAAAATCGACGTCACTCCGCGACGGATCAAAATGATCGCTCGTCGCGGAGCCGAAGAGTTCGAGACGCTCAACACCAAACCGCTCGCAGAGCTTTTGAATGTCCGCTTTCTTCTCGGCGACGACGGGGGTCATGGTGATGCCTCGTTTTTGCGAAACCGTAGAGCAGGCGGCTCGCCTGCTTTTATCTCTCATCGCAATCACAGGCGAGCCGCCTGTGCTACGGTTTTCTAAATCTCTCTCACATCGCTCACGCAGCCGTTGATTGCTGCTGCGGCCACCATTGCGGGGCTCATCAAGAGCGTTCGGCCGGTTGGGCTTCCTTGGCGGCCTTTGAAGTTGCGGTTGCTGGAGCTGGCGCAGACTTCGCGGCCTTGGAGTTTGTCGGGATTCATCGCGAGGCACATCGAGCAACCGGCGGCGCGCCACTCGAAACCGGCTTCGGAGAAGATGCGGTCGAGTCCTTCTTTCTCGGCCTGTTCGGCGACGAGTTGTGAGCCAGGGACGACGAGGGCTCGGACGTTGCTGGCGACCTTGCGGCCTTTCGCGATGGCGGCCGCTTCGCGGAGATCGCTGATGCGCGAGTTCGTGCAACTCCCGATGAACGCCACGTCGATCTTCAAGCCCTTGATCGGCTGCCCTTCCTTGAGGTCCATGAACTGCAACGCTTCGCCGATGATGGTGCGGTCTTCTTCCGCGTAGCTGGCCACGGTGGGAATCGACTCACTGACGCCGAGCGATTGAGCGGGGGTGATACCCCACGTGACGGTCGGTTCGATGTCGGCGGCGTTGTAGGTGACGACGTCGTCGAACTCGGCGTCCGGCCCGGAAGCGAGACTGAGCCACCACTTGGCGGCTCGTTCAAACTCTTCCCCTTTGGCGACGAGCGGTCGACCGCGCAGGTATTCGACGGTCGTTTGATCGGGATTCACGTAGCCGCAACGAGCACCACCTTCGATGCTCATGTTGCAGACGGTCATCCGCTCTTCCATCGACATGCGATCGAAGACTTCGCCCGCATATTCGTAGGCGTAACCGACTCCCCCTTGAACGCCGAGCTTCCGAATCACGTGCAGCGTGACGTCTTTCGCGAAGACTCCCTTGCCGAGCGTGCCGTTGACCACAATCCGACGAACCTTCGCACGGCTCATAGCAAGCGTCTGCGTCGCGAGGCAGTAAGCCACCTGGCTGGTGCCGATGCCAAACGCGATGCAGCCGAACGCGCCGTGAGTGCTCGTATGACTGTCACCGCAGGCGAGCGTGATACCGGGCTGCGTGAGACCCTGCTCCGGGCCGACAACGTGAACGATCCCCTGCCGCTTGTCGTTGAGATTCAGCAAGGTGACGCCGAATTCGCGACAGTTCTTCTCGATCGCTGACATCATTTCTTCGGCGAGCGTGTCGACAAACGGGCGAGCCTGATTTTGGGTCGGGATGATGTGATCGACGGTCGCAAGCGTCAGTTCCGGATGCAACACCTTCAGTCCCCGATCGCGGAGCATTTCAAACGCTTGCGGACTGGTCACTTCGTGGATCAGGTGTCGGCCAATAAAGAGCTGCGTCTGCCCTGAAGGAAGCGTGCCAACGGTGTGATTATCCCAAACTTTATTGAACAGGTTACGGCGGTCAGTCATGGTGTCTTCGTGTTTCAATGATGCGAAAATTATTGGCGAAAACCGATATTCGCGAGATTAAATGAGGGCATTCAATGGACGCTCTACGGACGATTGTAAGCGGGCGTTCTAGGGGATTGTACTCATCGGAGACCTACATCCTGGCTGCATTTCAAGCTGGTTGTTTCGATATTGCGCGACTCCTACAATCCGTTGCTCGTTTTGAAGCGTAAGGTGTTCGTGTTGCAAGACCTTGCACCGCCGTCGGATTTACCGTGATGGCGGAGTTTTTGTCCTGAGTAGGTGACGCATGTTTGAAAGCATTTCCGATCGGCTACGTGGCGCGTTCTCGTTCCTTGGCGGCAAGCTAACGGAATCAAATATTCGAGACGGAATGCAGCAGGTTCGCAAAGCGCTCCTTGAGGCAGACGTCAATTACGATGTTGTTGACGGCTTCGTGAAGACAGTCACCGAGCAAGCGGTTGGCGAGTCGGTCCTGAAATCATTACGGCCCAGCGAACAGATCGTCGGAATCGTCAACGATGAACTGGTCAACTTGATGGGGCCGGTCGATCACTCGTTCCACTTTCAGAAGGACGGAATCACGATCCTGATGATGTGTGGCTTGCAGGGGTCAGGCAAAACAACCACCTGCGGCAAGCTTGCGCGGATGTTGAAAGATGACGGCAAGGCGCCGATGTTGATCGCCGCCGACTTGCAACGCCCCGCTGCTGTGGACCAATTGAAAGTCATCGGCGATCAGATCGGCGTCGCGGTTTATGCCGAAGAGCCAGGGAAAAGCTCGCCGCTGCAAGTATGTCAGAATGGCTTGAAAGAAGCCCGACGTCGTGGCGACATCAAGGTGGTGATCCTCGACACCGCCGGTCGATTGCACGTTGACGATGACTTGATGCGCGAGTTGGAAGAAATTGACAACAAGTGCCAACCGCATCAGGTCTATCTGGTTTGCGATGCGATGACTGGTCAGGACGCGGTCAACAGCGCGAAAGCGTTCAACGAGGCGATGGAACTCGACGGTGTCATTCTCACAAAGCTTGACGGTGACACTCGCGGCGGTGCAGCGTTGTCGGTGAAGCAAGTCACTGGCGTACCGATCAAGTTCATCGGCGTCGGCGAACAACTCGACAAGCTGGAGCCGTTTCATCCCGACCGAATGGCGGGCAGAATCTTGGGCATGGGTGACATTGTCTCGCTCGTCGAGAAGGCCCAGATGCATCTCGACGAAAAGGAGATGGCGGACGCTCAAGCCAAGATGGCCGCTGGCAAGTTCACGCTCGTGGACTTCCAGAAGTCGATGAAGCAAATCAAGAAGCTCGGCTCGATGGGGGAAATCATGAAAATGATCCCCGGCATGGGTGGCATGGTCGATGCCATGCAAGGGATGGGGAACCCGGACAAAGACATGGGCCATATTGACGGGATCATCAACTCGATGACCCCGTGGGAACGCGAGCATCCCGACAAGATCGACCGCAGTCGCCGGAATCGAATTGCGAAAGGGAGCGGTTCGGCTCCGAATGAAATCAGCAGCCTGATTAAGCAGTTTGAGACGATGTCCGGAATGATGTCCAAAATGTCGAACATGGGATTTCTTGAGCGAATGAAAGCCGTTCAGGATATCTCGAAGGGTGGCTTTGCGATTCCTGGAGTTGATGGCCCCAGCTTGAAGATGCGGAGCGGTCGTGGTCCGGTTGATCCAAAGGCAGCCAAGGAACAGCTCAACAAGAAACGCAAAGCAGAACGGCAAGCGAAGAAGAAGAATCGCCGTAAATAGTCAGCCGGTACCAGATGAGGCGATCGGTCGTGGCATGCTCGAAATCTTTCGACTCATCAAGGCGTGCCGTCTACTTTCATTCCGCTCGGCTGCTAACATGCTTGCCCGAAACATGCTTTCTTTGAGGATCTCATGCAACCGACCCAGTTCATTAACGTGGTCAGCACCGTGCCGTTAGTCGCACCGAAAGTGCTGAAGGCCGAGCTCGCGATTTCGCCCGCGAACAACAAGACGGTCATTGATGGCCGCGAATCAATCAAGAAAATCCTGGCAGGCGAAGACAGTCGAGTGCTCGTTGTGGTCGGTCCGTGTTCGATTCACGACCGCAAATCCGCATCCGAGTACGCTGGCCGATTGAAAGCGCTTTCGGACAAGGTGGCCGAAACCTTGTTCGTCGTCATGCGAGTCTATTTTGAAAAGCCACGCACGACCGTCGGTTGGAAAGGCTTGATCAACGACCCGCACCTCAATGATTCGTTCGATATCGCCACCGGCTTGCGACTCGCACGCGAGATTTTACTGGAGATCGGCGAACTCGGGCTGCCGGCCGCAACGGAATTGCTCGAACCGATTACGCCACAGTACATCTCCGACTTGTTGACGCTCGCTTCGATCGGCGCACGGACGACGGAATCGCCGACTCACCGCCAAATGGCCAGCGGGTTGTCGATGCCGGTCGGCTACAAGAACGGCACCGATGGCAGTCTGCAGGTTGCAATTGATGCGATGCTCGCCGCGAAAACTCAACACGCTTTCCTGGGAATCGACGGCGACGGACATACTTGCATCGTCAATACGCGAGGCAATCCGTGGGGCCATCTGATCCTTCGAGGTGGACGATCCGGGCCGAACTACTCTTCAGAGCATGTGAAATCCGCTGCTGAAAAACTGACAGCCGCAGGTTTGATGCCCCGATTCATGGTCGATTGCAGCCATGCAAATTCCAACAAGGATTATCGCAATCAACCGCAAGTCTGGCGCGACGTCATTGCTCAGCGAGTGAGCGGAAACAAAGACATCGTCGGCTTGATGCTTGAGAGCAATCTCTTCCCAGGAAGCCAAAAGCTGACCGCCGATCCCGCACTTCTGTCTTACGGAGTGTCGATCACAGATGGCTGTATCGGCTGGGAAGAAACCGAGTCGCTGATCCTCGATGCTCACAAGCAACTCAAGAAGTAGCCCGAAACTTCAGTGAGTCGTGTCGTTTCGTAGAACGGGTCTCCCGGCCCGTTCTAAACCAACGACGAATCCATAAGAACGGACCAGGAACTCTGTTCTCGATAAATCCTCGATTGCAAATTCAGATATCACCGTGCCGCTGGTCGGAGCTTTTGACCAAGCTCGTGGCACAGAACTTCGAGGCACCTTGGGACTGCGATGTTCATGTCGATATGCCGCTCGGTTTCGGCGACACGCTCGAACAGACTCATGATGAATTCCAAGTCTTCTGGCGACTGACCGTCAAACCGTTGAGCGAACGAGACCGCAGCGGGGATCACGCCGCCCGATTGTTGTCCCGATAAGTGCATTGCGGCCGAGCGAAAGAATTCCAGGCCGAAACGAATCAGCCACACGGCATTTCGCCGAGTCGTTGCTGAATCGCCGCCGATTGCTTCAAGGCCCGAGGTTAATTGTTCGGTCAATTCGATGGCGTTGAAATTCGGACTAGCCAGTTCGCGATACAGCGCGTCACGCAATTCACGCAGCGCCGGATCGAGCAACTGCGCGGCGACCGCCAAACTGCCGTCGCTCAATTCAGAGAGCGCCGCAGCTTCCGCTGGCTCTTTGACCCATTCGTGTTGCAGCATCAAGCCCGCCAGGTCCGCAGGCAGCAGCGGATCGAATCGAATCACCTGACAGCGCGATCGAATCGTTGGTAACAGCGCGTCGAGATTGTCGACGATCAACATGATCAACGCTTTCGGAGGGGGCTCTTCCAATGTTTTGAGGAACGCGTTTGCCGCTTCGTCATTCATCGCACTCGCATCGTCGATAATCGCAATCTTGCGATCTCCGGCCATCGGCAGTCGTGACAGGTCGTAACAAAGTCCTTCACGACCTCGGTTCTCTGGCGGTCCCAGGAAGGCTGCGATCGGCAGTTCCGCTTTGCCGGCTGGTCGCCCGACTTCATGTAGGTCGGGATGAGTTCCCGCGAGCACCTGCTTACATGCCGAACACTCTCCGCACGCGAGCAGCTCTTCGTCGGCATGTCGTTGGCAAAACAAGCATTGCGCGACGGCGCGAGCGAACAAGCGTTTGCCGATCCCCTCTTTGCCCGCGAAGACGTACCCATGCGACAGCCGATTGCGCTGAATCGCTCGCCGCAACCATTCGACTCGCTCGCTGTGTCCGCGAATGTTGTCCCACACGGTCATCAACTCAACTCCGCAGCCATCTCACCGGCGTGATAACTCGAACGCACAAACGGCCCGCTGGCGACCATGCCGAAGCCCAACTTCTTGGCCAACTCGCCGATCTCGTCGAACTCTTCGGGAGGTACATATCGCTCGACGGGAAGATGTTCTGGAGTTGGTTGCAGGTATTGTCCCAACGTCAGCATGTCGCAGCCAACGCCGCGCAAATCGGAGAAGACTTCGAGTAATTCTTCGAGCGTCTCGCCAAGCCCCAGCATCAAGCCACTTTTCGTGAGCATGTCCGGCGCTTCGTCTTTGATTTGCTTCAAGAGATCGAGCGTTCGTTGATACTCGGCGTTGCGGCGAACTCGGTGATATAGCCGCGGTACGGTTTCGGTATTGTGATTGAAGACATCTGGACGCGACTCGATAACGCGACGAATCGCCTCCTTGTTGCCGAGAAAGTCGGGCGTGAGGACTTCGACCTTCGCTCCGGTTCGTTCTCGCACGGCCAACACACAGCGATAAAAGTGCTCGGCCCCGCCATCTTTCAAGTCATCGCGCGTCACCGAGGTAATCACGACGTATCGGAGACCAAGCCGTTCCGCCGCCTCGGCGACTCGTTCCGGTTCGTCGATTTCCAGTGCTTCGGTCTTCCCTTTCGGGACCGAGCAAAAGCCACAAGGTCGCGTACAAACGTTGCCCAAAATCATGAACGTCGCCGTTTGCTTCGACCAACATTCGGTCCGATTCGGACACTTCGCACTCTCGCAAACCGTTTCCAAGCGAAGATCTGAAATCACACCACTGGTGTATGCCATCCCCGGCTGCGCCATCGGACGTTTAAGCCAACTCGGCAAACGACGTTTCACAGTCGTTGTCGACTGTGGTGCAGGTTCAGTGGGGAGAATATCTAACTCAAGCATGTCGGCTCTCGATTCCCAAAACAGTCAGCGGCCAGGAACGCACAGTCTCAAGCCCTCGCGGCGAATGTCAACCGAGTCATCTCGCGATACCAGGGCAAGCCAGTTATTCAATTTGGGTAAGCGCCACGACAAACTAACCCGAAGCGCAAGCGAGGGCGAGAGGCAGGAACACTCGCGTTTTGCCG
>CAIJTL010000417.1 GCA_903823545.1 uncultured Planctomycetaceae bacterium | reverse complement strand
GTTGCCGGTGAGAAACTGCGTCATGGCCGGCGCGTGATTGATCTGGTCGGTGTGCATCGACTTGATGAAGCACAACTCGTCGGCAACCTTCGCCAAGTGCGGCAGCCACTCGCCGACTGTCGCGCCACTTTCGCCGCAGCGACGAAACCTCGCACGAGAGGGCATCACGAGCTGCTTCTGGCTGGAGGTCATCGTCGTGAGCCGCTGGCCCTGACGCACCGAATCGGGCAACTCCTTGCCAGCCCATTCCATCAGGCCCGGTTTTTCATCATAGAGTTCGAGCTGCGATGGGCCGCCAGATTGAGTCAGAAAGATCACGCGCTTCGCACGCGCGGCGATATGAGGCAGGCCGATCACTGGCGAGTCATTCGCAGCGTCGCCAGCGAGACCGTTTCGCGCGAGCAATTGCGCCAGCGCCGCCGCGCCGATTCCTCGACCGAGAAAGTGTCGGCGCGTCATATCGAGTGCGGCTTCGGGAGTTGGATCGGTGAGGTTGTTGGGCATCGTTCGTTTATTCGTGATTCAGGGCTTCATCCAGATTCAGGATCAAACTGGCGACCAGCGTATAGGCGGCTAACTCCGTGTCGGACTGAGCCTGCTCCGTTCGTTGATAGTTCGTCTGACTCAAAAACTTGCGAGCGTCAGCGGGATGCGTGCGGTAGTGGTTCAGCGCTCGATCAAGTTCGCGTTCGAGGATCGCGGTCTCGCTTGGCGTCGGTGGGCGTGAGACGACTCGGCGTGAGATCTCGGTCAGACGCGTTGCCGGATCAACTCCCGCTTGCAGCGCATGAACGGCCAGCGCGCGGGCCGCCGAGAGGTAGTTGGCATCGTTGAGCAGCGTCAGAGCTTGCAGCGGCGTATTCGTGCGCGATGGCCGGACTTCGCAAACGCGGCGCTGCGCCGAGTCAAACAAGAACGTCGGCGCGATCGCTCGGCGCCAGAAGGCATAGAGGGTTCGTCGATGCTGTGCCGCACCTTCACTCGGTTCGTATTTGAAACGGCCCATAAACATCTCTTCCCAGACGCCATCCGGCTGATACGGCCTCACAGGGGGACCGCCGAGCGCCGGGTTCAACAGACCCGATGATTTCAACGCCGCGTCGCGCAGCATCCAGCTCGGCAGGCGGAACCGAGCACCGCGTGCGAGTAATCGATTCTCTGGATCGCGTGCCAACAGCTCCGCCGAAACCGACGAACTTTGCTGGTACGTCTCGCTGGTGACGATCAGTTTCAGAAGCCGCTTCGTGTCCCATCCGTGCTCCATGAAATCCACCGCCAGCCAATCGAGCAGCTCCGGATGCGTCGGCCGTTCGCCTTGCAAGCCGAAGTCTTCGGTGGTCCGCACCAAGCCCACGCCAAACAGCATCTGCCAGAAATGATTCACGA
Source organism: uncultured Planctomycetaceae bacterium (assembly GCA_903823545.1). GTDB lineage: Bacteria > Planctomycetota > Planctomycetia > Planctomycetales > Planctomycetaceae > SXKJ01. Next base: position 178 of record CAIJTL010000417.1, on the reverse strand, counting down.
TGACGCGCGCGGTTAGCGGATTATCGCGAGAGACGATCCAACGCGCGAGTTGTTCGCGTGTGCGAGGTTCATCGCCTGTCCAAGCCGCGATCGCTGCTGGCACATCCCGCTGGACGACGTCTCCCTTTTTGTCCCACACACCACGCAAGAGCACATGCGTCGGACGCGGTTCCGCTCG
>CAIJTL010000416.1 GCA_903823545.1 uncultured Planctomycetaceae bacterium | reverse complement strand
GGACATCACCGACCGCAAGCAGGCAGAGGAGGCCCTGCTCGCCAGTGAAGCGAGAGCTCGCGCCGTCATCAACTCCTCCCCGGTGCCCATTGCGCTGAACGACCATGGCCAGCGCATCACCTTCCTCAACCTCGCGTTCACTCGGACCTTTGGCTATGAACTGGCGGACATCCCGACGCTCGCCGACTGGTGGCCGAAAGCCTACCCGGATCCCGCCTATCGGCAGTGGGTGGCGGAGGCTTGGCAAGCGGAATTGACCCGTTCCGCCCAAACGGGAACGGCATTCGCGGTGATGGATATAACCATCCGGTGCAAAGATGGGAAGGATCGATTCGTTGAGGCGAACGCCGCGCCGCTCGCGGATACCTCTGCCGGAACCCACCTTGTGGTGCTTCACGACATCACGGAGCGCAGGAAGGCCGACGCGGCCCTGCAGGAGAGCGAAGCGCGACTGCGAATCTTCGTCGAAAACGCCCCGGCCGGCGTTGCGATGTTCGACCGCGACATGAAATACATCTCATACAGCCGCCGGTGGCTGACCGACTACGGTCTCGGCGATCAGAACCTGATTGGCCGGTCTTATTACGAAGTGTTTCCGGAAGTCACGGACCAATGGAAGGAGATTCACAGACGGTGCCTGACCGGGTTGTCGGAACGGTGCGAACAGGACCGATTCGAACGCGCGGACGGCACGGTCCATTACCTCCGCTGGGAGATCCAAGCCTGGACTCACGCGACTGGGACAGTCGGCGGATTGGTCTTGCTGACCGAAATGATCACTGACCGAGTGCGTGCTGAAGAACAAATCAGGGCCTCACTTAAAGAGAAAGAGGCGATGCTGAAAGAGATCCATCATCGAGTGAAGAACAACTTGCAGGTAATCTCCAGCCTGCTCAGTCTGCAGGCCGCGCAGGTCACCACTCATCCAGTCGCTGCGGATGTCCTCGCCGAGAGCCAAAACCGTGTGCGGGCTATGGCGTTGGTCCACGAAACGCTCTATCGGTCCGATGATCTGGCCCGCGTAGATCTGGCCCGTTACATTCAAGAATTGTACGGGTATCTATTCCGCTCCTACGGGGTAGACTCGGCCCGAGTAGGCCTTGTATTGGATGTGGAGTCCGTTACCGTCTCGCTCGAGAAAACAATCCCGTGCGGCCTTCTGATGAACGAGATCGTCTCCAACTCCCTCAAGTACGCCTTCCCCGGCAACCGGTCGGGCACCGTCAGCATAAAAGCTCGCATGCAGTCAGACGGCCTCCTTGTGCTGACTCTCGCCGATGACGGGGTCGGGCTCCCCAATGACGTGGTCATCGACAACACCCCCACTCTTGGACTACAACTTGTGAACATCCTGACTGATCAACTCGGTGGCCAGCTGACCCTCGAGCGGTTCGGGGGAACGCGGTACGATTTATCCTTCACTCCGTAGCCTCAGGTACGATATGGTTGCCAGCCGGATTCTCGTGGTGGAAGACGAACGGATCGTTGCAATGGACCTCAAGCTGAGGCTGCAGGCACTCGGCTACGACGTTGTCGGTCTTGTCTCCACTGGCTCAGACGCTGTACGTATGGCCGGCGAATTGCGCCCCGATCTGGTCATGATGGACATTCGGCTGCAGGGCGAGATGGATGGCATCGAGTCGGCGGACCGGATCCGCAAGGATCACTTCATCCCCGTCGTTTATCTGACAGCTCACTCAGACGAAGAAACACTTAAGCGGGCACAGGTCACTGAACCCTACGGCTACCTCCTTAAACCGTTTCAAGAACGGGAACTGCGGACCGTGATTGAAATGGGGTTGTACAAGCATCGAGCCGAACGCGACCTCCGGGCTAGCGAACGCAGGTATGCAACCACCCTGGCGAGCATCGGCGATGGAGTGATCGCGACAGACCGTCACGCGACCGTCACGTTCCTGAACCCGGTTGCCGAGCGACTCACCGGTTGGCCAGCATCCGAAGCAGTGGGATCTCGCTTAGAGGACGTGTTCTGTATCTACAATGAGTCAACCAGGGCGAAAGTTCAGAACCCCGTGGACCGCGTGCTGCGCGAGGGTATTGTTGTGGGACTCGCAAACCACACAGTGCTGGCAAGGCGTGGCG
>CAIJTL010000415.1 GCA_903823545.1 uncultured Planctomycetaceae bacterium | reverse complement strand
CTCTTTTGGAGTGTCGCTTCGCGATTAGCTCAGCGTTTTTTGTCAGCCGCGATCTGCTGCGGATTGGCGATCGCTTTTCATCCGATCATTGGCCTTTGGCATTTGGTGGCAATGATGTTTGTCGAAGTGGCTGATCGCCAATGGCTCTTCGTTGGGCAACATTCTTCGGGACCACCTCGGCGGCTATGGGCTGAGATCACGCTGCTGTTTGTCACCGCATTACCCGGTTTGTGGCCGGCGATTGAGTTGCTGCGTATCGGTGATAGCAAAGCGTCGTATGCGGCGAACTTCGTGCAGGTCTTTTATCGACTGAAGCATCATCTCGATCCGATGGACTTCGGCATTTGGAATTATGCTGGCTACATTTTGTTGGCCGCGATCTGGTTGGCTTTACTTCGTCTGCATTCAAGACGGACGACGATCTCATCGCGCGATCGAATCTGGATTTGCTACATCACCGCGGCAGCCGTGTTTGCCTTGAGCGGTTATCTCGTCGGCTTTGGACCTCGCCCAGCGCAGGAGATGTGGGGCTATCGATGGCGGATGGGACTGCTGAAATTCTATCCGTTTCGACTGTTCGACTTGTTGCTGCCGATTGCGGTCGCCGTGAGCCTAGTCCGTTGCGCAACCGGACGCTGGCAGCGATTCGTCTGGTTGGTCGCATTCGTGGGATTTGGGTTTGCCGCCGTCAAACATCAACTTCAAGAACCATCGATTCCGTGGACTCACCAAGCGCGAGCAGATTGGAAAGAAGCGTGTGCTTGGATCAAACAGAACACGCCATCGGATTCGCTCTTCTTAACGCCAATCGAAAGCGATTCGTTTAAGTGGTTCGCTCAAAGAGCAGAGTGGGTGAATTTCAAAGATTGCCCGCAAGATGCTGCGGGAATTGTCGAGTGGAACGGGCGACTGAAATGGATTGATCGCTGGAGCAAAGCGGCGTTCGAGGATGAGCGATACTCGACTGAAGAATTGAAAGCCTTGCGTCGGAAGACAAACGTTGAATTCGCAATGGCTCGAACTCGAGTTCCCTACGATGCAGACTTGATTTACTCGAATAAGACCTTCAACGTGTTCCGCCTGCCGGATGTTTCTGAATGATTTCGTCGTGAAGGAGTACTTGCATGCGAGCGTTCTTGCTCATCGCCGTGACATTTTGTGTGCTCGATATTTCAGGCACCGGCTTCGCAATCGCTGATGAGAGAGCGGCACTCAAAGGAACGCTCGCCCCCGATGTGGTCACGACGGTCCCCGCTCCGGATCGAAAAGGACAAGACTGGCCCTGCTTCTTGGGGCCGCTCGGGACCGGCGAATGTGCAGAAACGAACTGGCTGAAGACGTGGCCGGAAGATGGTCCGGAGGTGACCTGGCAGAAGCGGATCGGAACGGGATACAGCGCGCCATCCGTGATGGGAAATCGACTCGTCGTGCATCATCGTCCGCGTGATGAGGACATCGTCGATTGTTTGCGAGCGGACAACGGCGAACCGCTTTGGCGATTCACTTATCCGACCGATTACCAAGATCGATATGGCTACAACAACGGACCGCGATGCACTCCGTTGTTGACGAAGAATCGAGTTTACACACTGAACCCGGAAGGAAAGCTGTTTTGCTTGGATTTGATTTCGGGCAAACAAGTGTGGGCTCGTGATTGCGCAAAGGACTTTCGCATACCGGAAGACGAGAACTTTTTTGGTGTTGGATGTACCCCAATTCTCGAAGGCAATTTGTTGATCGTCTTTGTCGGCGGCCAACCAAATTCGGGAGTCGTGGCGTTCGACTCTGAGACTGGCGATGTTGTCTGGCAGAATGTCGGCAAAACAACATGGGACGGAGTCGAAATGGGAGACGCCGGAAAGGCGAAGTATCGCTGGACTGGCAAGGAATCGATCTACAGCTACTCAACGCCACTGGCCGCAACGATTCACGGACGACGACACATCCTTTGCTTTTTGCGACATGGTTTAGTGTCACTCGATCCGAAAGACGGGGCAGTCAATTTCAAATACTGGTTCCGGCCGCGCGTGCGCGAGTCTGTGAATGCGGCTCGCCCTGTGGTCATTGATGACAAGATTTTCTTGTCGGCGGCGTATGAGCTTGGTTCTGTACTGCTGCAAGTTCAGCCGTCGGGAAAAGAGGTCAAGGTCGTCTGGAAGGACAGCGAGAACATGCTCACTCACTGGTCCACGACGATTCACGTAGACGGCCATTTGTACGGTTTCAGTGGACGCCACGAATACGAAGGAGAACTGCGGTGCCTCGATCTCAAAACGGGAGATGTTCGATGGAAGACCCCCGACTTTGAAAAGAACTCCGCCAAGATCATTCGCAGCCCAATCACGGGAGAAATCAAAGACGCCGACGGAAAGTCGATCTTTGGAAGAGGCTCAAAGATTCAATTAGGAGATCGCTTCTTGGTCCTTGGCGAATGGGGCACGCTCGCTCTGGTCAAGGTCCGGCCAGACAAGTTTGAAGAACTCGGTCGCCGCTCGGTCCCCGGCGTTAAGTATCCGGCATGGGCCGCCCCCGTCTTGTCTCGCGGGCGAGTCTATCTGCGGAGCGAAACCCACTTGGTCTGCCTCGATTTGGCTGAGAAGTCTGAGGGGAAGTGATATTTTGGGAGATCGTTTCAAAACAGTACCGCGACCGTGACTGAGCGGCCAAAAACATCGAAATAGGCCGCCCCCTCACTGTCCGGTACGGTGATGATTGGAACTTTCATGTTTTGAAACCACCACTTCTG
>CAIJTL010000414.1 GCA_903823545.1 uncultured Planctomycetaceae bacterium | reverse complement strand
CGTCGGGCACTTGCAGGTCGCAGTGGACCACATCCGCAATGAGTTAATCCCAATGATCAAACATTGGGGCAATTGGTATCACGAACATCATCAGTCACCGAGGGTTTCGCAACCGAAAACTAGTGTCGAAAGAATTCCAGAGGTCTCACGTCATCGCGAACCTGTTTCGATGGCTCCACGGACGTCACCGTTTACGGAGAGGCCCTTGGAAATTGTTGCGGTCGGGGTTTCCACGGGGGGGCCGAGTGCGTTGGCGGATGTTTTGAAGTCGATTCCTAAACAGTTTCCAGTTCCGATTGTGATTGTTCAGCACATGCCTCCCTTGTTCACAGGGCTATTGGCTGAGCGTCTCAATCAAGTTTGTCCGTTGTCGGTTCAAGAAGCCCAAGAAGGGGTCACCTTAGGTGCTGGCCATGTTTGGATTGCACCGGGCGACGAACATCTCGTCGTTGAAAAGAGCGGCGCCCAATTACGACTCCGTTTGGATCACGGTCCGGCCGTAAATTCTTGTCGCCCGTCAGTAGATGTCTTGTTTCGAAGTGTCGCCGAGACAGTCGGCGGAAATTCAGTAGGAGTGGTGTTGACCGGAATGGGCCAGGATGGCTTGGAGGGATGCCGCCGGATTCATGCCAAGGGGGGCAAAGTGATTGCTCAGGATCAAGCCACAAGCGTCGTTTGGGGGATGCCTCGAGCAGTCGCGGAAGCTGGGATTGCTGACAAATTTCTACCTTTACAAAAAGTTTCAGAAGAATTGATACGCCTCTCTCGAATTGGACGGTCGGCCGCATCGGTCGTTCATTGAAGCCGGAAATCAATTCAATAGATCACACAACTAAGATTGACTCCAATGCCACTCGCCATTGCCGATATTGATTACCTTCGACAGGTAGTCTCAAGCCGCTCAGGAAATGTCCTGACTCAAGAGCAGGGGTACTTGCTCGAAAGCCGCTTATCTCCGGTCGCTCAAACCGCTGGACTCAAGGACGTAGAAGCTCTCGTCACCGAATTGCGTAAGTCGAACTCCTCAGCCTTACACGACCGCGTTTCGGAAGCGATGACGATTAACGAAACCAGCTTCTTTCGTGACTCCCACCCGTTTCAGGCAATGCGTGAGCAAATTCTTCCGACTCTCATTGAGGCCCGCCGGGCAACAAGACAGCTCTCGATTTGGTGTGCCGCGTCGTCGTGTGGGCAGGAACCGTACAGCTTGGCGATTTTGATTCGTGAGCACTTTCCTCAACTGGCCGACTGGAATGTGCGCATCGTCGGCACAGACCTCAGCGATGAGATGCTGACCAAGGCACGCCAAGGTCGGTACTCGCAATTTGAAGTCGGACGCGGTCTCCCGGCCAAGCTCCTGATCAATCATTTCCAGCGAGTTGGTACCGAATGGGTCGTGAAAGATGATGTCCGACGATTAGTTGAGTTTCGCAAGATGAACCTCACCCAAGCGTGGCCCTACATGGCACCAGCGGACGTCGTCTTCATTCGCAATGTCCTGATCTACTTTGATGTCCCGACGAAGCAGTCGATTCTCAGCCGAGCCCTACGCGTGCTCCGTCCAGATGGGTACTTGTTTGTTGGTGGCAGCGAAACCTTATTGAACATGAGCTTGCCAATTCGACGGGAATCGATCGGGCAAACGGCCGTTTATCGACCGAGCATCGTCAATGGGACAGATCGAACCGTGACCTCCCCCACTACACCGCAGGGGACGTGGACAGCGACCGCCCCAGCATTCACGGCATTCGGTCGCAAGCCAACATAGTCCGAAGATATGGCACTTACGCCATTCGTAGAAGTTGTTTCAAAACTGAATGTCGACTGGCGGTTTCCAAACTAACCTGAAGCGTGAGCGAGGGCGACTCTACACGCAATTTACCGACGCCCTCGCTCACGCTTCGGGTTGGTTTGAAAATCACTTCGATTGAGATGAAGACCAATTGAAATCACAAAGCCAATAGCCCCATGAGACTGCCGGCTCGTCACGAGGAGCGTGACGAAATCGTAAATGCCGCGACGGATACGCATCAGCAAACAGATCGCTTAATCCGAGTTTCTGGACCCGTTAAATGTCTTCCAAAACACGAATCTTGATGGCGGATGATTCAGTCACCGTCCGCCGAATGTTAACCGACACGCTCGCCTCAGACCCCGACATTGAAGTCTGCGCCATTGCGCGTGATGGCAAAGAGGCGCTCATCAGATTTCCGATGATCAAACCCGACGTCGTTGTGCTTGATGTTGAAATGCCTGTCATGGATGGGATCGAAGCGGTCATCGCCATTCGCAAGATCGACTCACGAGTCCCCATTATCATGTTCAGTTCGCTGACGATGAAGGGGGGACAGGCGACCTTCGATGCTCTGAGTTATGGAGCGACTGACTATGTGACAAAGCCAACTAAGTCAGGGAACATGCAAGAGGCGGTTGCACATATTCGCCGCGAACTGGTTCCGAGGATAAAGCAATTGGGCCAACGTTCGAGCGACGTTCGTTCGGCTGCGGTTCGGTCATTCAACAGTTCGTTCAGCTTGCAACGCGGAGTTGTCGGAACACTTCCACAAGAGTCGCCGATTTCATTCGCCACGAATTCCTCGTTTGCTGCGGACAGATTTGATGTACTCGCAATTGGGGCATCAACCGGCGGTCCAAATGCGTTGGCGGAAGTGCTCAAACCACTCTCAAAAGACTTTTCGATCCCGATCCTGATTGCTCAGCATATGCCGGCGATGTTTACGTCGTTGCTGGCGGAACGACTGACACAGAACAGTTCGTTGAAGGTTCGCGAGGCAACAGATGGCGTCCTGATGGAACCCGGACAAGTCTGGGTGGCTCCTGGCGATCATCATCTGGTGATTGAGAAGCAAGGTTTCCGATCAATCCTTCGATTGAATCGAGAGGCTCCTGAAAACTCATGTCGTCCGTCTGTTGATGTTTTGTTTCGAAGCGTCGCTGCGGCCTTTCGAGATCGCGCCTTAGCTGTCGTACTGACCGGAATGGGTTGCGATGGTCAGAAGGGCTGCGAGCACATTCGCTATGTTGGTGGCAAGGTGATTGCTCAAGACGAAGCCACTAGCGTCGTTTGGGGAATGCCAGGGGCTGTCGCGAAAGCGGGGCTCGCCAACTGTGTGCTCCCATTGACGGACATTTCCAAGCAACTCTCTCGGCTTCAGCAACCGGGCCGCCTCATGTCGACTGCCGGGCACTGAGCCACAGTCATGATCTCAAGTTTGAAAATTGAAAACGCAGACGTCCAATTTGAAAGAAATTGGATATCTGAAACCACCGTGCAACTTTTGAAACCGTTTCTAACTTAGGAATTTCTCATGCAACTTGATGAACCGACTCTCCAACAAATTACCGTTGATGTCTGCCAATCCATGCTGGGGCTTGCACTCACGCCGATTAGCTCAGATATCGACACCGCCAAACAACTCGTCGCCTCGGTCGAAATTCGTGGCGGCCGAACTGCTGCCGTTGATGTCTTTGCTCACGAACACCTGATGGCGGCAATTGCCGAAACCATGTTCTGTGCGGAGCGTTCAAGCCTCTCAGCAGAAGAGATTCGCGATGCCTTCGGCGAGATCGCCAACATGATCGGCGGCAACGTCAAAGGCGCGTTCGGAGAAGAGTCTGATCTCTCACTCCCGACGATTGGCGAAGCAAACGATTCGCTGGACCGCCTTCCTCACGAATGCTTGCGAACGACGTTCGAGTGCTGCGGACATCCGCTGACGATCGTGTTGCGCGAAGCTGATAAGAAGGCGCCGCCAGTCGAGTTATCGGCGGTTGTTTAATTCGCCCGAGTTTCGGGGTGTCGGGTGAAATTCGCTCGGCAGACTTATCGCATACCGAAACGCACCAAGCCTTGTCAGGAGTTCCCCTCACTGGGGCGCATTATTGAGTTTTGAAATCTCAGATTTAATTCCACGAACTACGTTTTGATTCACTCCTCTCGATTTACAACAGGCATAAGGCAGCATCATGAAAGTTCTCATCGTCGACGACAGCAAAGCCATGCGGATGATCGTCCAACGGACCTTAAAACAAGCGGGATTCGCCAATATTCAGGCAATTGAAGCCGCCAACGGTGTTGAGGCTCTGCAAATGATTGCAGACCAATCACCCGACATCGTTCTCTCTGACTGGAACATGCCGGAGATGAAGGGGATCGAGTTGCTCACCACTTTGCGATCAAATGGGAAGCACGTACCACTCGGATTCATCACATCAGAAAGCAGCCCAGAGATTCGCGAACAAGCGACCGCTGCCGGTGCTGCGTTTGTCATCATCAAGCCGTTCACGCCAGCGGCATTCGAACAAGCGCTCAAGCCGCTCATGGCCTAAGCGAGATTGATTAACCGTGAGATTGTCGATTCAAGAGATCTAACCAAGTCTCACTCAATGCAATCTCAAATCTGAATCCTCCAAACTCAATTTGCACCATCTGAACTCTGAATGTCCAAGACATCTTCAACTTGGAGACCAACACCATGACGACACCTCTTCCAACCCTTAATGACGTGACTGGCCTGTTTGCGATGTTGTTTGGTCACGACACAAGCTGCAAACCAGGTAAAGCACCGCTTCCTCCTGATGCCTGTGCGATTGTGGCGATCTACAACGACAAAGATGGAGTGGCCAAACGCCTGCTGACTTGTGACCTCGCCTTTGCCAACAGCGCGGGGGCCGCTCTATCGATGATTCCGCCGGGTGCCGCTGCCGATGCTACGAAAGCGGGCAATGTTCCAGACAACATCCTTGCGAACTTGCACGAGGTCATGAATATCGCCGTCAATCTTTTCACCGATTCGTTCGATGGTCGGTTGGAGCTGGCAGCGGTTGCTCGCATGAATGAGCTCACGGCCGAAACAAAAGCCGCACTCAGTTCCAAAGAACGTTCAACCGTTGATGTGACGATCCCACGCTACGTTGCGGGGCGAGTTGGGTTGATTGCGGTATAGGTAACCATTGTCGCCAGGCCGTAAGGGATAGACTTTGTGCTTGTCACAGAAAGGTGATGCTGCCTTTGCCCGGTTTGAAAAATGTTGGATGGAGTCTCCTGCGCTTGACCTCTCTCTGATTTATTCATTTCACACCACGAGACTTCATCATGTTAAACACCCTTGATAATGAAGCAGAACCGCGCGCGTTGCACTCGCATAGTTTGTTTACCGAGGCACGTTATTCTGACTTACCCAATTACCAACCTAGCGTTCGAGCGTGGGACACGGCCAATCTCGATGAACTCGCGATCGGGTTGATGGCATTCGAACTGGAAGACTACTCGGTTGCGACGTCGGTCCTCATGCGGATTGGTGACGAAGATCCTGCACAATTCGCGATTGCACAAGAGTGCCTCGGAGTGGTTCACTTGAAGACAGGCCATCCGGAATTGGCGATCGAACCGCTTCGCCGCGCCGTCCAACTTGATGAGAGATTGCATCGCGATCCGCTGGCGATTGCAGAATGCCAGTACTCATTGGGACTTGCCTATGCACGAACCGGCCACGATGAGTGTGCACTGAGCGAATACCGCGATGCTCTTCTCTGCGAACCGCATTGGGGGTCGGTGCTTTATGAGATTGCGCGAGTTCACGCGCATCGCAATCGCGTGGTCGACTCAGTTGCATACCTAGCTGATGCCGCCCGGCAAGATGAGTTTTTCTTGGACCGTGCCGAGCATGACTATGACTTCGACGCCGTCAGACGCACGCCAGAGTTTTCACGATTACTGCCGGACTCCTAGTCGTGTGTCAGGCAACACTCGGACATACCTGCTGCGAGATTTCTACAAACGGAATCAAGTACTCGCTGATGGTGAGTGGCTTATTGAAGTGTGCCTGCGATACGGAGCATTGATGTGTTGGCTCATTGTGTGTTGAGTCTCGCATCTGCTGATGGTCCACAGACAGTCGTAAAGAACGTGTGCAGGTCACCGTGTTCCATACGACAGTTATCGAACGCCACCTCTTTCACAAATCTACCAGCGTCCCAACAAATTGAATCAAGTGTCGCGTGGTTGCTTCGATTCATGAGTCATTGAGTGTCCCTGCGACGTCAACGTGGAATCCGTTGGCCGCGCATCATGACAAACGTTGTTCCAAAGAAACTCCTATGGTCTCTGCAGCTCAAGCCAATGATTTCGACGTCGCCGTTCCACCTTACCTGTTGGAGCGGCTTGCCAAACGATCCAACCAATTGCGGATGTTGCCAGTCGTTGCGAGCGAGGCAATCGGGATTGCCAACAAACCGAATTCAACAATTGGGGAATTTGCTG
>CAIJTL010000413.1 GCA_903823545.1 uncultured Planctomycetaceae bacterium | reverse complement strand
CTTCGTTCGCGTCGGCCGGTCGCAGTACGATCATGCCGGGAATCGTACGCAAGCTCACAAGTTGCTCGATCGGCTGATGTGTTGGACCGTCTTCGCCCACGCCGATTGAGTCGTGCGTGAATACATGAATGAAGGGAATCTCCATGATCGCGGCGAGTCGAATTGCCGCCTTTGCGTAATCACTGAAGATCAAGAAGCCCGCGCCGTAACCTCGCAGTTTGCTCAAGCACAAACCGTTGACGATCGATGCCATCGCATGTTCGCGAACACCGTAGTGAAAATTCCGTCCGCCAGGATTCGATGCTGACAGATGACCCGCTCCTTCAAACGTGAGCAAGGTCTTGGTTGACGGAGCCAAGTCTGCGGAACCCCCGATCAACCAAGGAACATTCTTGGCCAATGCGTTGAGAACCTTGCCTCCAGAATCACGAGTCGCCAAGCCCTTCGCGTCGGCCGGGAACGTCGGAAGGTCCTTGTCCCAACCGGCCGGAAGCTCGCGTTGCTCCATGCAATTCAACTGTGAAGCCAAGTCCGGATGAGCAGATTGATACTCACTAAACAGCTTTGTCCAAGCAGTTCGCGATGACTGACCACGCTGGCCAATTCCTTTTTGGAAATGCTCGTAGACTCCATCTGGCACTAGAAATTTTGCATCTTCCGGCCAGCCATAACTCTTCTTGGCACCGGCGATCTCCGCATCCCCCAATGGCTCGCCGTGCGCACCATGTGTGTCTTGCTTGGTCGGCGCACCAAATCCGATCAAGCTCTTCACGATGATGAGTGTCGGTCGGTCGGTCGTCTTTTGGAAATTGTTAATCGCCGCACTGAGTGCCGCTCGATCATTCGCGTCGTCGACATGCACCACGTTCCATCCATAGGCCAAGAAGCGAGCACCCACATCTTCTGTGAATGCAAGGTCGGTCTTACCTTCGATAGTGATGCGATTGCTGTCGTAGATCCAACAGAGGTTCGACAGCTTCAAGTGTCCTGCCAGTGATGCAGCCTCGGACGACACACCTTCCATCAAGCAACCGTCGCCGCAAAGGGCATAAACCTTGTAATCGAAGACCTCGAAGCCGGGCCGATTGAAGTAGCTGGCCTGCCAACGTGAAGCGATTGCCATTCCGACACTATTCGCAACCCCCTGCCCCAACGGTCCGGTCGTCGTCTCAACCCCTGAGGTCCAATGATATTCAGGATGTCCCGGCGAAAGGCTGTCGAGTTGGCGAAACTGCTTCAAATCATCAAGCGAAAGTGCGGGCTTATCGAGTCTCTCGTCATGCTTGCCGACAGCTTTCACACCCGTTAGATGCAACATCGAGTACAGCAGCATCGACGCATGACCGACTGACAAAACAAAACGATCACGGTTTGGCCAGATCGGGTCTTGTGGATCATACTTGAGGAAGTCCTGCCACACGGTGTAGGCCACCGGAGCAAGAGCCATCGGAGTCCCCGGATGACCTGAATTCGCTTTTTGCACCGCGTCCATCGAAAGCGTGCGGATCGTGTTGATTGTGAGTTCTGCCAAATCGTGCGACTGCGTCATATTCAAGGACCGAATTTCCAGATTGGAGAGAATAAAAATCCCGTGGATCATCACCAGGGGAGGTTATGTGAGAAATCAACTAACGTTTCCGAGTCGGCGACCCAGTGTCTCGACCGTGCGGCGGGAATTCAACCTTGCCTATGCCATTCGCCCAGGTCACAGCTTTGCCCTATTCCGGCTATTTGCGGGACGGTCGAATATCCGTGTCAGTGACGAGGAATTCGATCGCAAAGTGACGGAGTTCGCAAAATGGCTCCAACAACGCAATCATTCAGACCGTAATCGGTGTGAATTTCGGGGAGACTGACCTGAATGTTAACCATTCTGGAGCAAGACGCTCTGACGACTGATGCACTCCATGAACCGAGCGGAAGTAGCGACGCGCGGCTGGTTGATGCTGCGCGACGTGGTGATCAAGCCGCGTACGGGGAATTGGTGCAACGTTATGAGCAGCGACTCTGCCGAGTCATTTACCGTTTTACGCGCGATTTGGAGACTTCCGAAGACTTAGCCCAGGAGACCTTCCTTAAGGTTTATGACCGCCTCGATCAATTCGACACTGCTCGCCGTTTCGGCCCTTGGCTGTTTCGAATCGGCGTGAATCTGACATTGGATTATTTGCGACGCAAAAAACGCCGTGGCCGATGGTCACTCTTCACAGACAGGTACAAAGACAAAGCTCCGGACCCAGCCGTGAGTGATCCACGAACGGCCCTGGATTTGCAACAAGAGGTGCATGTCGTGTTGCAAATGATTCCCGAAAAATACCGCACAGTTTTGATGTTGCGTGATTTGGAGAATTTTTCCACTGCAGAAATCGCAGCAATCCTGCAACGTAAAGAGGCAACGATTCGCTGGCGATTGGCAGAAGCTCGTCATCGTTTTCAATTTTATTGGGGAAAGCGGCATGGGACTATCATGCCGAGTAATTCAACCCCAGATGTAGAGAGGGAACCTGATAATGCGTTGTAGGACTGCTCAACGTCAGATGGCCTTAGCCGTTGGCGAAGATCTACCGCAGGCCGAGGCGGTGGAATTGAATCGGCATTTGGCGACATGCTCGACTTGTCAACAAGCCTGGAGCAAACATCAAGCGTGCTTTACGGCCTTGCAATCAAGTCGCGTCGAACCTGTTGTTTCTCTACCAAAGACTACGGTTTGGCCTAGACTGGCCCGCCGAATTCAAAGACGGGCACTGACACCGCACCGTGTCGTGCTCAACGGCTGGATTGGCAGTTTAGTTGTGATGTCTGCGTCGATTTTGGTCTTTGTGTTCTCACTTGAAGAAGAAGAATACGTCAAGCCGACTCGTCCACGCCGCGTCATTGTGACGGGAACCCCGGTCGTTCACCCCCCCGATCCGGCTTTGGCCTATAGCGTCGGACGGTCCATTCGCTTGGTCCCACGAGTTTCCGCACACCCCAATTCAGGTGAGTTGTAACTTCGTGCTCATGAAAAAATGAAAAAGTCGCTCAGCCTCATTTGGCTTCGCGACTTTTTTGCTCTCCGCCATTCATGTTGAAATATTGTGGCGCACGCAGCACATGTCGTTGAAAAGGTTGCACGCGAACCGCGTACACCACAGGAATGGCAGTTGGATTACGGCTTCAGCTTCACGGGCTGTGCTCCGCGTACGATCATGAGGTCCGATTGCAGATCAGGACGGAAGGTTCGTTCACCTTCGAGTCCCATCGATTCGTTGACGTACTTGTCGAGGTCAACCCCATCACTTTGCAAGAACGCGAGCACTCGGCCATTCGGATGAACGAGCACATGCTTCGGTGCATTGGGAATATTCGCCGACGATCGCTGAATGATGCCAGCACCTCCGAAACGATTTCGGACAGGGCTATTTTGTGGAAGCGGCTGCCGATTCGGTGACGCCGGTTGGGGCATCGGTCCTGTTGGACGAGTACGAATGGCAGGAGCTGGAACTCGATTGGGTTGAACCGGGCTGACCGATGAATTCGGGACAGGAACCGGACCACGATTGACGTTGATTGGTTGAGTCGTTGGCTGTGGTTGTCCTTCTGGAACCACCGTCGGTGGAACAAACTGTTGACCTGCTCGCTGCGCGGCAGCGAGCTCCGCGTCACGGCGATTTGTTTGCTCCATGATTTGAGCCACTTCATCGTAGACCGATTTCGTCTTGTTGTACTTGGCGAGTAGCGCCAGTCGGCGCGACGCTGCTTCTGCAGAATCGTTGTGCTTTTGCAGTTCGAGCAGTTCCTGTTCGATGTTGCCGAAGTCCCAATCTCTCGTCTCTTTCTGTGTAATTTCTTGCATTTGTTGATCGATATTTGCCAACTGTTTTTGTCGATCAGCAGTTCCAGATTTATCCTTTGTGGAACTGAGTTTGGCTTTCGTTGAGCCAAACGGCGATTCCGCATCCGTGTCGATTTTGTCACGGCTTTTTGAGACCGGCGCCTTCGACGCGACGTCCTTCGGCAGTGGCACATCGTCGCCAGTGACGTCTGCACCGACATCTGGTCGGGCCGAATCCTGTATCGCTTCGAGTTCCGCCATATCAACCTGCGACACATTCGGATCACGAACGGCTCCAGTCGAATGACTGTCATCCGAGAACGGATCGCCGCCGGGACGCTTCGACTGTGCGAGCTGCTTTGTCTTATCTGCCGATACGATTTTCGCACCAGGAACCCAACGATAATGCCCCTTCGGTGGCTTGATCTTGAGATAGGCCACTTCACCACGATCATCTTTCAAAGTCTTCTCGCCAACGATTTCGACCTCTTCCCCTTTTT
>CAIJTL010000412.1 GCA_903823545.1 uncultured Planctomycetaceae bacterium | reverse complement strand
TTCGCTACACGTTGGAAATCCATTCCAAAATGGACTGCGCCCAAGCTTAAACCTTGGGCGATTTTTTTTGATCCTATTTGGGGACTTGGCATGTTCTTAGACCATCAAAGGCTTCGTGGTCAATCGAGTTCAGGGGTGCTTACCGAAATTAGTTTTTCGTTTATCCACTCGTTGACTCATTAGCGAATAGAGCGGAGTTCAAGTCGCATCGCCGCCGGAGCAATTCGCATAACCCGCTGACGAGTCGACAGACTATTTGCGGGATTGCGACTCAGAACTATCGGTGCATCAACAAAGACCGATATATTCCCAAGCGGCGGTTGAATAGTTCAGTCAGGCGGCTCGGCCTGATGAGCGTATTCAACGCCATGCTCGTTGGGAGTTGTTGATGATTGTCCGCAGCCGATGCCGTGATCTGCTCGTAATTGTCGCCGTTTGGTTGGCGATGTTTGCCGACCACACGGTCTTTGGACAAGCACCTCCGGTACTCAGCACGGTTTTCCCGATGGGTGCTCAGGTTGGCCAGACGGTCGAAGTGACGGTGGGTGGCGGCAATCTGCAAGGAATTCGAACGCTCCATTGCAACGTTTCAGGCATTCGTTGTGAGCGGCTCGATCAAAATCGGTTTCGGTTGAGTGTCCCGGCAGACGCTCCCATTGGAATGTGTGACTTGTGGGCGGTTGGTGATAACGGGGTGAGTTCGCCTCGGACGTTTGTGATCAGCAATCGCCTCGAACAATCAGAGGTCGAGCCTAAAGAGACAACAGCAGCGCCGATGTCAGTACCGCTGAACGTTGTGATCAACGGACGAATCGACAAAGCAGGTGATGTCGATCATTTTCGCTTCGATTCCAAGCAGGGCCAGCGAGTGGTCATCGAGTGCTCAGCAGAGCGGATTGATTCGCGGTTGCGTGCGGTGATTGAACTCTTCGATGCTGCTGGAAAGCGGCTGGCGGTCAATCGAGGTTACTTCGGGATCGACCCGTTGATCGACTTCCGCGTGCCGACCGACGGCTCGTATGTTGTGAAGATTCAAGACCTCACATCGTCGGGCAACGCCGAGCATTACTACCGGCTTGATATCGATTCAGGCCCGCGTGTCGCGTTTACGGTTCCGAGTCTGATTGAACGTGGCAAAGCATCGCGCGTCACTCTACTTGGTTGGAACCTGCGGAAGGGCGAGGCTCCCACCGAGCCGCGAGTCGTAGATACGCCCGGCTCGGCGGGAGCCTCGCCCTCCCAGTTACTCGATGTCTTCGATCGTCTCGACATTGACATCCCGACGTTGCTCACGGAACCAGCATGGCCGTTGCGAACTCGCTTGCAGCCAGCTCAAGCAGTAATTGAAGCGGCATCGTTTCCATATCAGTTCCCAGGCAGTCACGCGCCGGTTGTGATCGGTGTGGCCGATGTGCCTGTCGTGTTGGATGGTGCTGACAACCACTCGCCGTCATCGGCACAAAAGTTGGCAATACCGTGCGAAGTGAGCGGACAGCTTGTTGAGCGAGACGAACGAGACTGGTTTGCGATTGATGCGCGACGGGGCGAAGTCTTCTTCGTCGAAGGATTTGGACAACGCATTCAATCGCCGGTTGATTTGCAGATCAGCGTGTTGGATTCAGCGGGGCAGAACGAGTTGGCTCAATTTGGAGATGAAGTCCAAAACATTGGTGGCACATTTCCAACGAATCACCTCGATCCATCGGGACGCTGGGTCTGTCCGCTGGATGGTCGCTATTTGGTAGTCATCCAAAATCTGATTGGCGGCTCGCAACCTGATCCGCGTCGGATTTACCGACTGAGTTTGCGGCGCGAAGAGCCTGACTTTCATCTGGTCGCAGTTCCGCATCGCGATGATTTGGCCGCGTTGAATGTGCGACGTGGTGGCCGAGAAGCGTTTGATTTGCTGGCGTTTCGGCGACGCGGTTTCGATGGAGCAATCCGTGTTTCAGCGAAGGATTTGCCCGCTGGTTTGGAATGTCCCGATGTGTGGCTTGGTCCGGGAGTCGATCGAGCGGTCGTCGTTGTTTCGGCTGACCAAAATGGAGAGGCTCAATTTGGCGAGATGAAACTTGTCGGTAGCTCGACTCGGAGAGTCGAGCCTCTCGGCTCTGGAGTGCCAAGCTACGTTAGTCGCATGGTGCGTGGCGGCACGATCGTTCGTCCGGGAACGCCGAACGGCTGGGGGCGGATCACGTCGCAGATTCCGTTTGCAGTGGTGGGCGAATCACCGCTGCGAATTACGGCGGATGCTCACGAAGTGATCGAGCACCATCTTTACGGCAAGCTCGCCGCGAAGCATTCACCGGGCGGTGTGGTCGATGTCGCCATTCACATCGAACGTCGCGACACGGGTCATCAAGCGGCCGTCAAACTGATCGGCGTTGGGTTGCTTGAAGCAATTCCAAATCAAACGGCGGTTATCGCGGCTGGGGAGAAAAAGGGATATCTCAGTTTCTATTTACCTCAGACATTGCCGGTCGGTCGCTACTCGTTCGCCGTTCGTGCGGAAACCACGATCGCGACCACTGATAAGAAAACTGAAACAGTGACGGTCATCAGCAACCCCATCACCATTGATGTGCAACCGGCGGCGTTTCTGGTTGAAGTCGATCCGTTTGCCGTGACTCGCGCGAAGCGGGGCGAGACGATCAAAGTGAGCTATTCCGCCAAGCGGATCAACGGCTTCATCGGCAAGATGCACACCGAACTGGCTGCTCCCGGGCGGGTGACGGATATCGTTGGTCTACGCGGTCGAGGCGAAACCTTCACTGGTCAGACCGACAAAGGAACGCTTCAAATTGTCATCAACGATGATGCACCGTTGGGCCGACAGAATTTCTTGAGGCTCTTTACCGTCGGTGTCGTCGAAGACGAGCCAAAGTATTTCGGCAGCGGATTATTTCCGTTGGAGATTATTGAGTAGCCACGTAACCTGGAGTGCTGCGGTTCGACGCAGCCCTGTGATCATTTGGAATGAGGACGTCGATCATCGAGAAAACGACTATCGGGACAGTCGATCTTCGTAGCGACGTTTTTGAAACCTTGAGAATCGTTATTGCAATTGATCCAAGGGCTGCGTCGAGCCGCAGCACTCCAGGATTTATGCGACTTGGCGAGACATATCGGATGACCAACCTCAAAGACATCGCTTGTTTTCTACTGCTGTTAGTCAGCGCGATCCCGTTGAATCAAACACTTGCCGCCGAAGTTCACTTCGGCACCGATGTTGTCCCAATCCTGACCAAGCTCGGTTGTGATAGTGGTGGATGTCACGGGAAGGCGACGGGGCAGAATGGGTTCAAGCTCTCGTTGTTCGGGTTTGAGCCGGAAGTGGATTACGACGCACTCGTCACCGACAGCAAAGGGCGGCGGTTGAATTATGCGGCACCCGACCACAGCTTGCTGTTGCTCAAGGCGACTTCAAGAGTCCCACATGGCGGCGGACGGCGGTTGGATGAATCGAGTGACGACTACCAGATTCTCCGCGAATGGATCGCTCAGGGAGCGACCGCGCCGCGGGCCAATGATCCTCGTTTGATTCGCATCGAGCTTTCGCCGAATCAGCAAGTTCTGAAACCCAATGCGACGCAACAACTGCGAGTGACGGCGTTCTTTTCCGACGGCAAATCGCGAGAGGTGACTCGTCAGGCGGTCTATCAATCGAACGAACCGAACATCGCGAACGTCGAGGCGGATGGGTTGGTTACGACGACTTCGCAACATGGGCTCGTATCAGTGATGGCTCGATTCGGCGAACAGATCGCGACGTTTCATGCCGCCGTTCCATTCGCGAGCGATCCGACCAAAATGGCCGCCGCACAGAAACAACTCGATCAATTGGAACCGAAGCTGGGAGCATCGTCGTTCGACCGCCATTTGCTCGCTCAATGGCGACGAATGGGAGTCGTTCCCTCTTCGCCGGCCGATGATGCGACGTTCCTGCGTCGAGCAACGATTGACATCTGCGGCACGCTGCCGACGAACGAAGAAGTCACAGAGTTTCTCGCGGACACGCGCAGCGACAAACGAGCGCGGCTGATCGACCGCCTGTTGGAACGACCGGAGTATGCGAGTTACTTCACGCTGAAGTGGGCCGACATTCTGCAGAATCGCGGGGCCGGATATTCAACGAGCAAGCAACGGGCGGGGACAACGCTCTTCGCTGCGTGGATTCGTGATTCGCTCGCGGCGAACAAGCCGTATGACCGATTTGTGTCCGAGATCATTACGGCCAGCGGCAGCCAGAACGAGAACCCGCCCGCGATTTGGTATCGCGCCGTGCGGAAGTCGCCTGAGTATGTTGAGTCCGTCTCGCAAGCGTTTCTTGGCGTCCGTGTGCAGTGTGCTCAGTGCCATCATCATCCGACGGAACGCTGGAGCCAGTCGGACTACTTCGGCTTGGCGGCGGTCTTCTCGCGAGTTGGTCGCAAGGGAGGTTTCGCGGATGCCGAAGTTCCGACCGATGAGATCATCTTTCTGAAGGATCGCGGCGACGTGTTGCACCCACGCACCGGCGAGCTTCTCAAGCCGCGACCGCTTGGAGGGACTGAGTTCTCGCTCGGACTGCATGACGATCCTCGCAACAGTCTCGCGCGCTGGATGACGAGTGCCGACAATCCGTTCTTCGCTCGCACGATGGCCAATCGCATGTGGGCTCACTTCCTCGGACGCGGCATCGTTCACCCGATCGACGACGCTCGCAGCACGAATCCGCCGAGTAATCCCGAACTGCTCGACGCGCTGGCTCAAGACTTCATCGCCAGTGGCTTCGACGTGAAGCATCTCATTCGAGTCATCACCAGCAGCTACGCCTACGGTTTGGAATCAGCTCCGCATCCCGGCAACTCAGGCGACACGCAAACGTTCGCCCGGTTCTATCCGCGTCGAGTGACCGCCGAAGTGTTGCTCGACGGGATCAGCCAAGTGCTCGAAGTGCCGACCAATTTTCCCGGCGTCGCTGCTGGCACACGAGCAATCGACCTGCCCGACGAAAACGTCGCCGCACATTTCCTGGATGTCTTCGGTCGCCCCGCTCGGATGTCCGCGTGCGAATGCGAACGAGTCGATTCGCCAGCACTGACTCAAGCGTTGGAGCTGGTGAACTCCGCCGAGATTCAACGGAAGCTGACCGAGAAGACCGGCTACGCTCAACAACTCGCTGCGAGCGACAAGTCACACACCGAACTCGCCAACGCCTTGTTCCTCCGAGTCCTGGCCCGACAAGCTCGCCCCGAAGAACTGAAAGCCGCTGTTGATTTCCTGACCTCGGAACCCGACCGACCAGAAGCCTGCCGCTCACTGTTATGGTCGCTGTTGGCGACCAACGAGTTTTTATTCAATCATTGATCGAACATGGGTTAGACTGTTGACCGTCAAGTTGAGTCAACGTGACGAGGAGCAAGATTATGCCTAGCCCGTTTCCCGGAATGGACCCGTACATCGAGCGTCCTGCAATTTGGCCGGACTTCCATGATCGTCTGATTGCGTCGATCGTTGGAAAACTACAGCCGTTGCTGCGGCCAAGGTTCGCAGCGGTGACTCAAGACAGGCTGTATTTGGTCGAGTCGGATCGCGCGGTGTATCCCGATGTGTCGATCGTTCAAACACCGCAACCGAATCTGAGAGACAGCAGTGGGACGGCGATCTTGGAGGTCGATGCTCCAAGGGTCTTTGAGTTGGATGCCGAAGAGATTCGTGAGCCGTTCATCGAGATTATCGAGCCGTCATCAGGTCGTATTGTGACGACGATTGAAGTGATCAGTCCAACAAACAAAGATCGCAGTGAGGGCCAGGACGCTTATGAGATTAAGCGTGAAGAGTATTGGGACGGCGGTGCCAACGTGGTTGAGATTGACCTGTTGCGATCAGGGCCATCGATCGTGAGAGTGGCGAAGTACAAACTCGACTCATTGCGTCCTTGGGACTACGTCGTTGCGGTCAGTCGTCGCGTTCCGGGTCGTCAAGAAGTCTATGCGTTTCCGTTGGAGCGACGATTGCCGCGCGTGTCGATTCCGTTACTCGACAAGGTTCCTGGTGTCGTGCTCGACTTGCAGGCGGCCTTCGATCGCTGCAGGGACGAAGGCCCTTATCCCGGCATGTCTCGTTATGGCGAGCCACCTCCCGGAAATATGCCTGCTGGCCGAATCGGCTGGTGTCAGCAACGTCTGCGTGATGCGGGATTTCTGAAGTAAACCAATTCTCCGAGGTTCCTACTTCGCGAAGTTGTTTGAATTCACGTTTTCGGGGGGCTTAAAACAACTGATAGATGAATCGTCCGTCAATTCGAGAGTCCAGAAACGGTGTTCTAAATGGGATACAGTTATGAACAAGAACTCGGTTTTGTTTCTTCAGATGACAAGGACGGTGCAATCAAATTCTGCTTAAACCAAGTGTTACAGGGGCGGTTATTTGAACAACTCCTGATGCTTCTTTCTGATGAGAATGGGATTGAAGGATTCGGTGGAGATCCTTGTTGGGATCTTGAACGCAGGAGTCCTTATGTTGCTGAGAACGAAGGTTGGCCAGACTGGGCGTCATTCAAAGCGACAGCGTGTGAGATATATTCGCTTGAGCATCCCGAGACCTTTTATCGCAGAGATGACTTTCTCTCCTTTATTGAGCGCGCATTGAAAGTCTACCTCGATAGGCATCCTGATCGCCGAGATGATTGCGTTGGTGTCTTTAATGAGTTGCAAAGAATTTATAGTTCTGGGAGGTCAGCCCGATGTTAAACAAAGATCAGCGCAAATCAGATGCCCGCTCCCCTATCACACGGCGGAACCTATTGCAGATCGGCGCTCCGCTGATGGGCTTGGGGCTGGCTGATTTGTTGCGTCTGGAGGCGATGGCGGCTGAGGCGGGATCTTCGTCGAATGGCGGCAGCAAAAAATCGCTGATCATTTTTTGGACCGACGGAGGAGTGAGTCAGCAGGATAGCTACGACGTAAAGCCCGATGCGCCCTCGGACTATCGAGGCATGTATGAGTCGATCAAGACGAACGTGCCGGGCGTTGTGCTGAGCGAGCGGCTAGCGTTGCAGGCGAAGGTGATGGACCGATTGTCGATCGTGCGGTCGGTGCATCATGAGAACGGCATTCACGCACCGTCGGCGCACTGGATGCAGACTGGTTACTTCGGACCGACGCTCGCGAGGAACGCGGCTCAAAAGCCGGCGCTCGGTTCGGTCATCGCTCGTTCGCTCGGTTCGCGTCAACCGCCGATGCCGGCCTACGTCACGATCCCAAAGTCGGAATCGTTCGGCTATCAGGGAGCGGTTTATCTCGGCAAGTCGTTCAACCCTTTTGAAGTGGGAGCCGATCCGAACGCGAAGGATTTCAAAGTTCCAAATCTGTCGCTGCCGAACGGACTGACCGCTCGCAGCGTCGATTCGCGACGCTCGTTGCTCAAGACATTCGACACGCTCCGTCGCGACATCGACGAGACCGGCGTCATGGAAGGTCTCGATACATTCAAGAGCCAAGCGTTGGAGATGGTCGCCGGGGATCGCATGCGAGCCGCGTTCAATCTCGACGAGGAAGACCCGAAGCTGCGTGACCAATACGGGCGACATCGGTACGGGCAAAGTGCGTTGCTCGCGCGGCGATTGGTCGAAGCGGGGGCTCGCTGCGTGAACATCAACACGGGAAACTGGGACCATCACAACGACATCGCCAAAGGGCACGACGAGCACTTGCCGCCGCTCGACCGAGCGATCGCCACGCTGGTCGAAGACCTTTCGACGCGCGGTCTGCTCGACGACGTCATCGTTTACTGTGCTGGCGAGTTCGGTCGCACTCCGCGCATGAACGGCCACGCGGGCCGCGATCACTGGTCCGATTGCTTCAGCGTGCTACTGGCCGGAGGGGGCATTCAAGGTGGCCGCATCGTCGGTGCCAGCGAGAAGTGGGGGGGCGGAGTCCAAGAGCGACTCGTCACGCCGCAAGACCTGCTGGCGACGATCTATCACACACTCGGCGTGCCGCTCGAAACCCACTACGAAGACGCCAGCGGTCGCCCCACCAGCATCATCGGAGGCGGGAAGCCGATTTTTGAACTGGTGTAGTCGCTTCCTGAAATAGTACGACAGTTTTTGGTCGCCGAAGTCATTGTCTTCTCCTTGAAGTCTGGAGTTACAGATCCATGTTGGAACTTGAAACGGTCAGTCCAGGTTTTGGAAATAAAACTCGGCGAGCATTCTTGCAGGCGGGCTTTCTGGGGATTGGGAGCCTGACTCTAGCCGACCTGCTGACGTTGCAAGCCAAGGCGGCCGTAAAGCCAGTTCAGAGCGATACGGCCGTCATTCTGCTTTGGTGCGGTGGTGGTCCTAGTCAGCTTGAGACGTATGACATGAAGCCCGATGCTCCGAGCGAAATTCGCGGGCCGATGAACGCCATCAAGTCGAACGTGCTGGGCATCAACGTTTGCGAACTGTTGCCGCATCACGCTCAGGTCGCAGAGAAGTTCACAATAATTCGCTCGGTGAGTCACGGTCACGCTGGCCATCCCGACGGCACGTTTCGTTTCACGAGCGGCTTTGGTCAGGACAAGGTCGGTGGGCTGTTGAGCTCGGAATCCAAACATCCCTGCATCACCGCAGTGGTCAATCGCGCCTTGGGAATCACTCGCAACGGCATGCCGGTGTCGCTCGACTTGAGCAGCGGTTATCGTTGGTACGGTTCGCCGGGTTACTGGGGCGAGATGTATCGCGTGCCGGTGGCGTCGCGCGGGTTGGAGAATTGGCGATTGCAGGTGAAGCCGGGTCAGCTTGAAGATCGTCGGTCGCTGCTCACGCAATTCGATCGCCTGCGGTCGGACTTGGATCACAGCGGCAATCTCAAAGCAATGGGCTACTTCCAGCAACAGGCCACCGAGATTCTGCTCTCGAATAAAGCTCACGAGGCGTTCGACGTTTCTAAAGAAGATCCCAAGCTGCGCGAGCGTTACGGCGTGGAATGGGGTGAGCAGTGCTTGGTCGCTCGCCGGCTGGTGGAGCGTGGCGTGAACATGGTCACGGTGCATGTCCCCGGCCGAGCGCCCGGCAGCATGGGCAAGAACTACGACTGGGACGATCACGCGGTGAATTGGGATTTGATCGAGGCCATGCGAGATCGCCTCCCGTTCTACGATCGCACGGTGGCGACGTTGATCGAAGACCTGCATCAGCGCGGGTTGAACAAGAAGGTGCTGTTGCTCGTGACAGGAGAGTTCGGGCGGACGCCGCGCGTCGATAACAACTCACCCGGCCGCTTTGGCCGCGACCATTACCCTGCTGCCATGTCGATGCTCATCTCTGGTGGCAAAGGTCCGCTTGGCACAGTGATTGGTGCCACCAACAGCAAGGCTGAGTATCCCGTCGATCGGCCGCTCGATCCCGATGACATTCGTGCGACTCTGCTGCACCATCTGGGGATCGACTACACGCAAGAGCTTCCCGACAACGCTGGCCGCCCGCTGCCGCTGTGCTACGGTCGTCATCTGTCGGAATGGGCCTAAGTTTCTTGCCGTCGAATGCCTTATTGGGATGACCGATGGCACACGAAAATCGAAACGCGCGTTCAAACCCGACCCAACGCCTGTTGGATGTCGTGGAGTGGCTTGGAAACAAGCTGCCTGACCCGGCGTTTTTGTTTCTCTTTGCGTTGCTCGTCACTTGGGGAGTGTCGGCTTATCTGGCTCCGATCGAGTTCACAGAGTTGAATCCGAGCACGAAGCAGCCGATTCGAGTCGTCAGCCAAGTGACGTCGTCATCGCTGGTGAACTTCCTGGCGAACATGGTCAAAACGTTCGTCGAGTTTCCGCCGTTGGGAATGGTGTTGGTCTCGATGTTGGGTGTCGGCGTGGCCGAACATACGGGGTTTATTCCGGCGGCATTGAAGAGTCTGTTGCGGCTGACTCCGCGCAAGCTTTTGACGCCGATGTTACTTTTTGTGGGACTCCTGAGTCATTCAGTCGGCGATCCCGGCTTTGTGTTGGTGATCCCGCTGGGTGCTGTCATGTATGCCGCTGCTGGGCGCCATCCGCTGCTTGGAATCACGACTGCCTTTGCCAGTGTGGGTGGTGGCTTTAGCGCGAACTTTCTGCCATCGGGACTTGATCCGCTCTTGCAGGGTTTCACGCAATCGTCCGCTCAGATCATTGATCCTCAGATCGTCATCAACCCGCTTTGCAATTGGGGGTTCATGACTGCCGCGTGCCTCATGATTATTGGAGTCGGTTGGTATGTGAGTGACTGCGTGATCGAACCGCGACTTCAGCGTCTGATCGTCGACGGAGAAGCGTCGGGTGTGGTTCCATCAATGAATTTGGAACCGTGTGAAGTGCGCGGTCTGTTCGCGGGATTGGCAGGTCTGTCGATCGGATTGATTGGACTGGCATGGTCGGCTTGGCCGTCAGATTCGCCGTGGCGCACGCCTGATGGAAGTCTGGTTGGTCGAGACGTCCCGCTGATGAAGTCGTTGGTGCCGTTGATCTTTTTGTTGTTCTTGGTGCCGGGAGTCGTTTACGGCTACGTCGCAGGAACGGTCAAGAACCATCGCGACATCGTTCAGGGGATGACCAAGTCGATGGGCTCGATCAGCTATTACATGGTGATGGCCTTCTTCGCTTCGCAGTTTACGGCGGCGTTCACGCAATCGAATGTTGGTGTGCTGCTAGCGGTCAAAGGAGCCAACACCCTCGCCGCTTTGAACATGCCTCCCCAGGTGACAATCCTGGGGATCATTCTGCTAACCGCCGCCGTCGATCTGTTGATCGGCTCGGCCTCCGCCAAGTGGGCGCTGTTGGGACCGATCTTCGTGCCGATGCTGATGTCGTTGGGAATCTCCGCCGAACTGACTCAGGCCGCGTATCGCATCGGTGACTCGACATCGAACATCATCACACCGCTGATGCCCTACTTTCCATTGGTTGTGCTTTACTGCCAACGCTACGTGAAGGAGACCGGGATCGGCACACTCACGTCGTTGATGTTGCCATACTCCATTTCGTTTTTAGTTTGTTGGAGCTTGCTGCTCATGCTGTTTTGGATGCTGGGTATCCCGCTGGGCTTGCAGGCACCTTACACCTACGGCGTTTGATTTCGTCACTCTTCACAACTTCAGCAGGATGGACAACGCATGAAAATGGGGGTTGCGCTCTTTGTCGGTGGTTGGCTTCTCGCGACAGTCATTGGGGTCGAACTTCCGAGGGTTGTTTTGCAATCGAGCCAGGCTGATGAAAAGCCCGCGCTGCCTCAGCCGACTTCTCGGACGGAGAGAGAACTCGAAGGCTGGAAGATCCGCGTCGATGACCGATTGCTGGGAGAGTCGCCTGATGGAGCCCTCGGAGCGAAAACACAGCGGTTTCTCGAAGCGAAGCTCGTCGAGATCAAAGCGGTTGTCCCAGAAGATCGCGTGAAGGACTTGCAGGAAGTCACGATCGTGCTCGACTTGAACTGCGGCAAGCTGGGGGCGATGCAGTATCACCCGGACGCCGGATGGCTGAAGGCGAACGGATTTCCGCCCGAACTTGCGAAGTGCGTCCACTTGCCGCGAGCCGCCGATGTCGTGACGCGCCGCAATATCAACGAGCAACCGTGGGTCATCCTGCACGAACTGGCTCACGCCTATCACGACCAAAAGCTGGGCTTCGACGAACCGCGTATCAAAGCGGCTCACGAGAAGTTCAAAGCCAGCGGCCACGGCGATGCCACGCTCCTCTACAACGGCAAGCGAGTGAAACATTATGGCCTCACCAATCAGATGGAATTCTTCGCCGAAATGACCGAGTCATTCTTTGGCGTCAACGACTTCTACCCCTTCAATCGCGCCGAACTCCAAGAATCCGAGCCTGAACTGTT
>CAIJTL010000411.1 GCA_903823545.1 uncultured Planctomycetaceae bacterium | reverse complement strand
GCACCTCTTTCAAAAGGCGGTGCGCTATCAGAAGTGCAACAATCGCCGACGGCTGTTTGACCTTATCGAGCGAGTTCCCGAGCTTCTCAACCATTGGGAACGCGACGTGACCTTACTTTTGAGAGCCGTCTGGCGAAAACAGTACGGCATTGTCGAGTGGTTGCTTCAGCATGGTGCCGATCCTGATTTGGTGGAAGAGGGAGGCAACACTCCGCTGATCCATGCCGCAGTGGAGAATGATGTCCGGCTTGTCCAATTACTTCTCGACTTTAGTGCCGATGTCGAGAAGCCGAACGATTCATTCGAATCTCCACTGGGCTTTGCCTGTGCCTATGACGCGGTTGATGCCGTGCGACTTCTGTGTGAACGTGGAGCGGACGTCAACGGAGTCGAAGGCTGGGGACGCTCCTACCTTTGCGATGTCCAAAGTGCGATCGAAGGAGAAGGGCCTGAATCGAAGCAGACAGAAATCCAGCAAATCCTGCTCTCCTTCGGTGCGAAAGTCATACACGAAGCACCGAAGCTGAGATGGGACGAGCAACTCGGAAGCAACGTGCGTGTTGATTCGGGGAAGCTCGTTTGAATGACGTGTCACTCCGATGGCCACACCACTCGGCCGGGCGTCGTGACCCGAATGCTGTAGAGCACTCCACCACCGGTGACGTAAAGTGTCCTCCGGTCTTCCCCGCCGAACGCGCAATTAGTCACTTCGTCAGTGGGAATCGCCAGGAAATCCAGCAAGTTGCCGGTCTGCGGATCAATGACATAGATCCCCGCTTTAACGTTGGCGTCGGGTTCGAATGGAGGATTCGGTTTATTGAGTCCACCGGCCAAATACAGCCGGCCTTGCTGATCTTGCTTGAGGCCATCCGGGCCACGTCCTTTGCCCCAATCACGTAGCAACTTCTTCGAGGCGAGATCGACTGTGCCGTCTGGCCGAAGATCAAACCGCCACAGCATGCGAGCTCCGTCGTGCGAGTCGTTGTTGTTGTCGGCGACAAACAGGAAACGATCGTCGGCTGAGACCAGCACACCATTCGGGCGATCGAGCTCTCGACCGATGATCTGTGTCACTTTCGACTCTTTGGTCCCGGTGACTTCAGGCGGATCAATGCGATAGACACCCTCAACTGTTCGTCCCTGCCCGTCGCGAATTTGCATGTCTTCGCGTCCGCCGTAACGGGGATCTGAGAAATAAATTCGCCCGCGAGAATCGACCGTAATGTCATTCGGCTGGTTGTACTTCTTGCCGAGATAGTTGTCGGTCAACACCGTCAGCTTGCCATCCGACTCAGTCCGAGTCACTCGTCGCAGCTTTGGTTCGCAGGCCAGCAAGCGTCCTTGTTGATCGAATAGTAAACCGTTCGTTCCGGCCTCTTCGCGATATACGATCGACTCTCCTTCGCGAGTCAGTCGCATGATGTGACCTTTACCGCTCGACAGCACACCAAGCTGCGGATGCCATGCCGGTCCTTCACCTCCTGCACCGGCTCCCGCTTCGACTTTCAGTTTCGCATTCGGCTCAAAGATCGCGTCAGCTGCGAGAACATTTTGCGAAAAGAAGAGGCCGATGATTAAGGCGAGCAGCGTTGATGGCTTCATGGTGTCTCTCTGAGTTTTCTGATCTGCGTGGTTCACTCTTTTCAACGCAAAGGTGCAAAGAACGCGAAGGGACGCGAAGAAATTGACGACCACTCTTACTTCCTTTGCGTTCTTTGCGCCTTTGCGTTGAAAACTCCTCCTGGAACCATTGCTCAAATCTGTTCGCCCAGTAGGCGAGCGACTTCATAGACGTCTTTGTCGCCGCGGCCTGACAAGCAAATGACAACAACATCGTCTTTGCTCCGCTGGCCGGCGGTCTTGATCGCTTGAGCGATCGCGTGCGAGCTTTCGATCGCAGGCAGAATCCCTTCCAACTTGGCGAACTTTTTCAGTGCCGACAGAGCTTCGTCGTCGCGGATAGCGACGTAATTGACTCGACCGCTGTCTTTCCAATAGCTGTGCTCCGGGCCGACGCCGGGGTAATCGAGTCCCGCCGAAATCGAATGCACGTCCATCGTTTGACCGTCTGGGTCTTGCAGCACGTAGCTGTAACTGCCATGCAAAACCCCCTTCACACCGAATGTCAGCGTGCTGGCGTGATCGCCCGGTTTTGGGCCTCGGCCACCCGCCTCGACGCCGGTGAGTGAAACGGTTGAGTCATCGACGAACGGGTAAAACATCCCCGCCGAATTCGAGCCACCGCCAACGCACGCGATTACTTCGTCCGGCAGTTTGCCTTCGACATCGAGACATTGCTGCCGAGCTTCGCGTCCGATGACCGATTGAAAGTCGCGGACCATCATCGGAAACGGATGCGGGCCGACGACGCTGCCGATGATGTAGTGCGTGTTCTCGACAGAGGCCATCCAATCGCGCATCGCCTCGTTGATCGCATCGCGAAGAGTGCGCGAACCGCTCGTTACCGGTCGGACTTCGGCTCCCATCATCTTCATGATGAAGACGTTGAGCTTCTGTCGGCGAATGTCTTCTTCGCCCATGTAAACAACGCAATCAAAACCGAATCGAGCACACGCGACGGCTGTCGCAACGCCGTGTTGTCCCGCTCCGGTTTCAGCGATGACGCGTTTCTTCCCCATGCGACGAGTCAGCAGCACTTGGCCCATCGTGTTGTTGATTTTGTGAGCCCCCGTGTGATTGAGGTCTTCACGC
Organism: uncultured Planctomycetaceae bacterium; assembly: GCA_903823545.1. Lineage (GTDB taxonomy): Bacteria > Planctomycetota > Planctomycetia > Planctomycetales > Planctomycetaceae > SXKJ01. Next base: position 1,594 of record CAIJTL010000411.1, on the reverse strand, counting down.
TTCAGATAAATCTTCGCGCCGCCCAGATGCTGTGTCAGTCGCTCGGCGAAGTAGAGCGGATTCGGGCGTCCGACGAACGTCGCCAGCAAGCCGTTCAGTTCGCGGTGAAACTCCGGATCGTTTTGTGCCTTCGCATACTCTGCCGAGAGTTGATCGAGCGCCTGCATTAGCGTCTCTGGAACAAAGCGGCGACCAAACTCACCGAAGCGACCTTGAGCGTCAGGAACTTGCGAAGTCGCAGAGTGTTGCACAGAAGCAGACATCAGAAATCAATCCTTATAGACAGGCGAGTTATGGCGAGCCGTTTTTGGCGGTGGCGGATTGTATTGGCCGCCAATTTCGCTGCCACTCACTGCCAATACACGTTGGCATGCCGTAATGCTTTTCACAGGCCAGACGATGTTGCCATTTCGCATCACCCCTGATTGTTCCTCAACAAGCAATCGTCAAAAGGCTTCCGTCGGCAAACCATCGAGCGAGCGATTTGACACACTCGTTATGCGGGTCATGTTAAGGAAACGAAATTCGGTGATACCGGATTCCCCGACAATGGCTCAAAGAACCGCAATATGCTCGGACTGCAACTTTCCAAACGCGAACTTGCTGCACGAACTCTCGACGTCACCGGCTGCGGGCGATTGCTGCGAGCGACATCGGCTTGGCAGGGCCTGCTGACCTTGAACTACCACCGCATCGGAGATCCCGGTCAATCTCCGTTCGATCGGAACTTGTGGAGCGCCTCGGAAGAGGATTTCGACCAACAGGTTTCCCTGCTCGCGAAAGGCTTCGACGTCATTGGTGTCGGAGATCTTGATGAAGTTCTCCGGCGTCGGCGAGGCCGATATGTCCTCATCACTTTCGATGACGGTTATCGCGACAATTATTCGGCGGCGTTTCCGATTCTGAAATCACACAACGTCCCGGCGACTTTTTTCATTGCGACCGGATTCATTGATCGCCCGCGTGCTCCGTGGTGGGACGAACTGGCGTGGATGATCCGAACAACGGAAAAGAAGTCTCTCGAACCAAATAGTTGGCTGACGTCACCAATTGAGTTTGACGAACCGAATCGAGAACGAGCTTTCGGAAAGCTGCTTGCGATTTACAAAGGGCTCGGCCCCGAAGCAACGGACGACTATCTCGAAGATCTGGGAGACTTGCTCGGTACTGGACGTTGCCCGACCGCCTCAGTCGGCGACATGTGGATGACTTGGGACATGATCCGCGAACTGCGGGATGCCGGGATGTCGATCGGCGGACACACCGTCAATCATCCGATCCTGGCGAACTTGCCATCCGACCAACAAGACTGGGAAATCGGCGAATGCCGACGTCGACTCTCCGCAGAATTGCGACGGCCCATTACCGCTTTCAGTTATCCGAACGGCACGCGATCGAGCTTCAACGACTTTACACGCGCGGCACTCAAACAGTTTGGCTACAGCCATGCATTCACGTTTCATGGCGGTTACGCTCGCTCTGGAACTGACGATAACTTTGCTCTGCCGCGAACCGCTATCGAAACCGACGTCACGCTGCCGATGTTCCGAGCCAAGCTCACTCTGCCGCAAATGTTCGCGTGATGGCGATAGAT
>CAIJTL010000410.1 GCA_903823545.1 uncultured Planctomycetaceae bacterium | reverse complement strand
GCTTTTGATAGCTCCGTTGAAGGACCATCAAGTCCTCAGTAGCATTCCGCCACTTGACCGGCAAACTTCGATTCAGGTTGCCGATGAAGGTGCTGCGTGGTTAGCGTCAGTTGAAGTGCCTGAGATTCCGGCAGAAGCTGCTGGTCGTCGCGGCGATTGGTTGCAGGTGTGTTTCGGCTGACGGTTGTCATGGTTTTGCGGCGCAGCGAGTTACGGCCACTGGATGCCAAGCGGCATGAGACCTGCTCGCTATGGGTTGAATCAGAGCGGAATGCCTTGCTCGGTGGCAGGCCGCTCTTAGGACGATGTCCAACATTGATCTCTAGTTATCGAGCAAAATCTCGTTCTTTAGGAGTCGCGCTCAATGTCCCAGAATGCTCGTGCGTCAGCCATCGCTGCAGTCATCAACTACAAGTCCGATGCGCTGCCATTGAATTTCAAAGAGGTTCCCAGCCCGTCGTTGTACGGTGTCAACACCTTCAACGAAAAAGAGATGCGGGCACGTTTGTCGAAGCCAGTTTTCAAGGCATTGCAACGATCGATCAAGCGCGGCGAGAAGCTGGATTCGAGTATTTCTGACGCGGTTGCGACAGCGATGCGCGATTGGGCTTTGGAAAAAGGGGCAACTCACTACGCTCACGTCTTCCAACCTTTGACCGGAATTACGGCTGAAAAACACGACTCATTCTTGGCTCCGACAGGAGACGGTGGTGCGGTTTCTGAGTTTACCGGTAAGCAGTTGATTCAGGGTGAACCGGACGCGTCGTCATTCCCAAGCGGCGGTATTCGTTCGACATTTGAGGCTCGCGGCTATACGGCTTGGGACGTCACTTCGCCAGCGTATATTCTCGAAAATACCAATGGTACGACCCTTTGCATTCCGACGGCGTTTTGCTCTTGGACTGGTGAAGCGCTCGACAAGAAGACGCCGGTACTTCGCTCGATGCAAGCGTTGAACAAGCAAGCTCAACGAGTCCTCAAGGTCTTCGGCCAAGCGACTCCGGAATACGTTTTCGCGACAGGTGGCCCGGAGCAGGAATACTTCCTGATTGACCGCAATTTCTACTTTGCTCGTCCTGACCTCAACATTTGTGGACGGACACTGTTTGGGGCGAAACCGCCAAAGGGACAAGAATTCGAAGATCAATATTTCGGGGCGATTCCGGATCGAGTTCTCGCCTGCATGTTGGAAACCGAACGTGAGCTTTACAAACTCGGCGTTCCGGTGAAAACCCGTCACAACGAAGTCGCGCCGTCGCAGTACGAGTTGGCTCCGATCTACGAAAACGCGAACGTAGCGACCGATCATCAACAACTGACGATGTTGATGCTGCAGAAGATCGCTCCTAAATACGGGCTGGCCTGCTTGCTGCACGAGAAGCCGTTCGCGGGCATCAATGGTTCTGGAAAGCACTTGAACTGGTCATTGGGGACTGACTCGGCGAACTTGCTTGAGCCAGGTGATAATCCTCACCAAAACATGCAATTCCTTGTCTTCTGCTCGGCCGTAATTCGTGCTGTGCATAAGCACTCGAAATTGCTGCGAGCGTCGATCGCCCACGCTGGTAACGACCATCGACTCGGTGCGAACGAGGCCCCTCCGGCGATCATCTCGATCTTCTTGGGCGACATGCTCACGGACATCTTCGAGCAAATCGAAAAGGGCAAACTCGAAGCTTCCAAGAAGGGGGGCCAACTGACAATCGGCGTCGATACGCTGCCTCCGCTTCCGAAAGACGCTGGCGACCGTAATCGAACTAGTCCGTTTGCTTTCACTGGCAACAAGTTCGAGTTCCGCGCGGTTGGTTCCAATCAAGCGATTTCTGGCCCGCTCGTCGTGCTCAACACGATTGTTGCGGAAAGCCTCGACTACGTCGCGACCGAATTGGAAAAAGCGACCGGCGGCGATCAAAGCAAGCTGGCCGGAGCCGTCCAAGTGTTGTTGCAAAACATTATCAAGCAGCACAAAGCAGTGATCTTCAATGGCAACGGTTACTCGGAAGAATGGCACCAAGAAGCCGAGAAACGCGGCCTGCCGAATCTCCGCAATACCGTGGATGCTTTGGGTTCGATCAAAGATCCCGAAGCGATTGCTCTGTTCGACAAGTACGGTGTGCTCAGCCCACGCGAGACAGAAAGCCGCTTCGAGATTTACATGGAGCGTTATTGCAAGGACATCAACACCGAGAGCCGCTTGTGCTTGAGCATCGCTCGTGCGTCGATCCTTCCTGCTGCTTACCGATATCAAGGTGAGTTGGCTCAAACGGCCGCTGCGATGAAGGCTTGTGGTCGTACTCCGGACACGAGTTCTCTCGACCGCATGAGCGAATTGACCGGTCAGCTTGAAGGGGCCATCAAGACTCTCGCCGATGCGATCGAGCATCACACTGCTGGCGATGTCTCGGCGCATGCGAAGCATTATCGCGATGAAGTTTGCCCAGCGATGATGAAGGTACGCAATGTGGCTGATGAACTCGAAGGGATCATCGCTGACGACCTCTGGCCGTTGCCGACCTACCGTGAAATGCTCTTCATCAAGTAGTTTTCGTTCTCGCGAACTAAGCCGCGAGAGATGCAACATCGAAACCCCAGCGGCTCTTGGTCGCTGGGGTTTTTTCGTATTGTCGTTCTAATGAGTCGCGTTGCTTTCGCGCCTCTCGTGTCACGACTACCATACGCTCCGTTTGCCTGATCTTGTTTTTTCAAATTTTGACCTCCGCCTGAGGAAGGTTTGCCATGATTACGTCCAATCTGAACGTCACTGATCGCTCTTTTTCGCTTCCGCCGCTGGGAAACAATCCGTCGACAGAAGCTCAAGGAACGTCACCAGGAAGTTTTTCAACGTTGCCGAAAATCGCTGCTGGACGAAGCGGGCGATGGACGTTTTCGTCAGCCGATACTCCGGGTATGCCTACTCCGTCGGATAAGACCGCTTGGGATTTCATGCCGCTTGATTGGGTGTTGAAGCCCGGCTTCGAAGACAACTATGAGCAAGCCGCTGCATGGGAAGCACCGGAGGGCTTCAAGCCAATTACACAACTGGAGAGTGCTCGCCTTGGAGTCATTACTCCGGAAATGAAACGCATCTCGGAGCGCGAGCCTCACCTCACCGCTGAGCAAGTCCGGGACGAAGTTGCAGCCGGCCGAATGATCATTCCGGCCAACCGAGTCCATCTCGGCTACAAGCTAGATCCCATGTGCATCGGCCGAGCAGGCAAGACGAAGGTTAACGCCAACATGGGAGCCTCGCCGGTCTCGTCAGGGACGGACGAAGAAGTCGTGAAGTTGCAGTGGGCCGAGAAGTGGGGGGCCGACACGGTCATGGACCTCTCGACCGGCGGCAACATCGACGAGTGCCGCAAAGCGATCATCCAGAACAGCACTGTGCCGATCGGGACCGTGCCGATTTATTCGATGATCATCGCTCGGCGATTGGAAGACCTCGACGAGGCTTCGATCTTGCAGATGCTGAAGCATCAAGCCAAGCAAGGGGTCGATTACTTCACGATCCACGCGGGAGTGCTGATGGAGCATCTGCAATTCGTGAAGGACCGACTGATCGGCATCGTCAGTCGCGGTGGTTCGCTACTCGCCAAGTGGATGATTCTCAATAAGAAGCAGAACCCGATGTACGTTCTGTGGGAACAAATCTGCGACATCATGCGCGAGTACGACGTCAGCTTCTCGATCGGCGACGGCTTGCGACCGGGTGGACTTGCTGACGCGACCGATCAGGCACAGCTTTCAGAACTCAGTACGCTGGGTGAGCTCACCGAACGGGCGTGGCGGAAAGGGGTGCAAGTCATGATCGAAGGGCCGGGGCATGTCCCGTTCGATCAAATCGAATTCAACATGAAGCTGCAGCGTCGGCTCTGCCACGGCGCGCCGTTTTATGTGCTCGGCCCACTAGTGACGGACATCTTCCCCGGCTACGACCACATCACCAGTTGCATCGGTGCCACCGCCGCCGGATTCCACGGCGCGAGCATGTTGTGCTACGTCACGCCGAAGGAACATCTCGGCCTGCCTAAGAAGGACGACGTGAAGCAAGGTTGTGTTGCCTACAAGATCGCCGCTCACGCCGCCGACGTGGCACTCGGTATTCCCGGCACTCGCGACCGCGACGACGAATTGACGAAAGCCCGTGCGGCTCTCAACTGGGAGAAACATTTCGATCTTTCATTCGATCCCGAATTCGCTCGCGCGTTGCACGATGAAGACCTTGATGTCGACACCGACTTCTGTGCCATGTGCGGCCACGACTGGTGCAGCGTCCGCATTTCGAAAGAGATCGTCGAATTCGCCTCCGGCAAGTCCGAAGAGTTCGCCTGGGAAAAATCCAAGAAAACCGCCGCCCTCACCGCCGAGCAACTCGCCGTCCTCGAAAAACGCGGCGTGCTCAGCCCCGACGAAATCCACAAGCTCGCCAACAAGACCAAGCAAGCGGTCGGAGCCGAAGAGACCAAAGCCAGTTGCCACAGCGACTACGTGGACGACGAACAGGCGCGAAAAATCCAAGTCGAACGAGTCCAACTGGTCGAACTGACGGCGAGTTAATAATCCAATTCAGACGAACCGG
>CAIJTL010000409.1 GCA_903823545.1 uncultured Planctomycetaceae bacterium | reverse complement strand
GTCGCCAAAACGGCGGTCAGGCTTAGCACTCGTTCTCGCATCGTGCCGTATCGAACGGCGGCAGTTCCGGATGCTCGCGTGGCCGCCATGCCACCCAGCGTGCAATCGGCTCCGGGATCAATCGGGAAGTACAGGTTCGACTGTGACTCGTCCAAAAACTTGTTGAGCTGCATTCGAGTTACACCCGCTTGCACAGTGACATCCATGTCTGCAGGGCTAAATCGCTCGATGCGATTCATACGAGTCAGATCGATGCAAACTCCGCCGCACACCGCGACGACACCACCTTCGACAGCGGTTCCCGTCCCGAACGGAATCAGCGGAACGTGACCCTCATGACAAATCTGAGCAATCCTCGCGACCTCTTCGTTCGTTTCCGGAAACACAACACAATCCGGCGACTGAGCGGAGTGATGCGAAACATCCTTCGCATGTTTGAGACGATCTTCGGACAACTCGGAACAACGGTCATTAAACAATTCTTGCAGTTTGCGAACGACGTCGACTCGTTGGACAGAGTCAGCAAACACTGGAAATGAATCGACCGATTCGTAAATCATTTATCGAGGCCTCAATCAATCAGTAACTATGAAGCATTCTGAAAAGGGCTCAATCTCCGGCAAGTAATAACGGCTCTCCGCCATCCTTGTTGGGACAGATTACTTGTCAAAGGGTTTCCCGCAGAGGCGCAGGGGCCGCAGAGTTTGAAGAGCACCGTAGTAATGCCCTCTCCGCGAACTCTGCGGGAAATGTTCGACTTTCAACACAAAGGCGGAGAGCCGGTAAAACAAAACGCCCCAACTCATTGCGAGTCGGGGCGTTTGTGAGGTAACGCAGTTGAAAGCCAGTGACACAAGTCTGCTTTGGATTACTTACGGGCCAATTTGTGCTTCAGCGGCAGCCACGCGCCGTTTTGGTTGCTGCTGTTGACGCACTGTTGGATGAAGTACATCCCTTCGACGCCGTCGTTGACGTTCGGGTAGATCGTGTTGAGCTTGTCCCAGGTTCCGCCGGTAGCTCGTGTCACGATGTCGTCGTAGGCCGAGCGATAGACGTTGGCAAAAGCTTCAAAGAACGCCTCCGGGTGACCAGACGGCAGGCGGCAGGCCGCTTTGCCCGCGTCGTTCATGTACGGAGCATTCGGATCGCGAGTGTAGATCGCGTGAGGATGGCCGTTGCGACGGAGTGTCAGAGCGTTCGGCTCTTCTTGACGCCACTGGATCGCGCCCTTGGTGCCATCGATTTCGATGAAGACATCGTTCTCGCGGCCGTGCGAAATTTGGCTGGCGGTGACTGTGCCAAGCCCGCCATTTTCAAAGCGTATCACGGCGTGTCCGTAGTCATCGAGTTGGCGTCCGGGCTCAAACGTCTTCAGGTTGCAGGAGACATCGGCAGGGAGCAGGCCGGTCATGTAACGAGCGAGGTTGTAAGCGTGAGTCGCGATATCGCCGAAGCAACCAGCGGCACCCGACTTGGCCGGATCTGTGCGCCACGCGGCTTGCTTTTGGTCGCTCGATTCCAATCGCGTGCGGAGCCAACCTTGGATGTAGTTGGATCGGACTGCTTGGATTTCTCCCAACTCTCCGTTCTGGATCATCTGCCGAGCCATACGGACCAGCGGATATCCGGTGTAGTTGTGCGTCACTGCGAACACTGCGCCCGATTTGGCGACGACGTTCGCAAGCTCTTCCGCCTGAGCCAAATCAAAGGTCATCGGCTTATCACAGATGACGTTGAAGCCTGCTTCGAGAGCGGCTTTGGCAATTGGGAAATGCGTATGATTGGGAGTTGCGACGGTGACGAAGTCGATACGTTGATCG
>CAIJTL010000408.1 GCA_903823545.1 uncultured Planctomycetaceae bacterium | reverse complement strand
GGATGAATGGTTTTCGCAGCGTGCTTATTGCCTCAGCGGCAACAAGGTGCTGAGGACGAGTAAGGGCAGTGCTCTTTTCACAACAACCTACGCTCGCCAGATTTATCGTCCTCGATCGGCCCAAGAGATTGCCGACCTGATCAAATCATCATCATCGACAATTCCAATTGCCTGCGTCTGTGGTGGTCACGAATCTTCAAACGCGGCCATGTTTGCCAGCAGCGATGCTATCGTTTTGGATTTGGTGCATCTGAAATCGATCGAGTTTCATCGTGACGATGAAGGCCTGCTGGTCACGGTGGGTGCTGGTGTCGTTTTTCGTGAACTCGTGGAAGCAGTGAAGGGCCGTCAAGGCGCTTTGCCGGTGGGGACCGGTCCGGGTGTCGGCGTGGTTGGCTACATCGTCAACGGCGGATTGAGTGGTTACTTCTCGCGACGGCTGGGGTTGTTAGGACAGCGAGTCGTCAGGCTGACCATGGTGTCGGCAGCGGGCGACCTCCGTGTGCTTACTCCTGAGGACGAGCTTTTCACCGCCATGCTCGGCGCCGGTAGTGCGTTGGGCATTGTTGTTGATGTCACGATTCGCATGGAACATGAGAGCATTCTCCAGAGCGCAGAGCAAAGGGTTGTCTCTTTCGAAACACGAGAACAGGCGGTGAATTTTTCACGAGCTGCGCTGCGTATCCAGAGAGATCATGTACTTCCCAACGAATCCGTCTCGATGGAGTTGGTCGTCACTGGCACGAAAGCGCTGGTCGCGACGGTGATCTTTTACGATTCTTTTCAGGGCAACGCCGCGGAGTTCGTCAAGCCGCTGGAGGATCTCGCGGCCAGCCTGAAACTTCCGATCGTGATGAAGTCGCAATGGACATCATGGTATGAAGCTGCGGCCGCGCTGTGGCCCGTCATCGCCGAAATGAAGGGCAATCCGCTTGCCATGCTTCAACACTGCGTTGGAACCAGTGAGATTCCCGATGACGCCATCCTGAACTTTGTCTGCGACACGGTCGTTGCCGAAGCTCCGTTGGACGAGGCCAGGTTTTCGATCGTGGAAATTCGGACGCTGGGCGGGGCGGCTCTGTCGATGGCAAAGCTTCCCAGTGGCAATTGTCATCACCAGTTCTTTGTCGATCTCATCACCCTCTACGACGCGCAGGACAAGTCGATTGAGGAGCGAAAGGAAATTGCCGACCTCACCAAACGCATTATTGACAAAGCGCGAGAGGTGGACGGTCTGTCGGTCGACTTTAGCGGGACGCATTCGCAACCTGATGATGTAAACTCTTCTGTTTCGTCGTCCATGATCTTTGGGACAGAGGCCATGTCGGAATCCGTCAAGGCATTGAAGAAAAAAGTGGATCCGAACAATCGCTTGAGATTCCACCCGTTCGCAAAACTTCTCTGATTGCTAAGTGCTGTTCATCGCGAGCAGCGAGCACTGGAGAGCAGACTTGATCAGGATTGGTATTTTTTCCCACACTGTGAGGAGTGTTTGGCATGTCGGAAATTCTGGCTCAATTCGCGGCTGCTTACGCGGCGGGTTCGATTCGTGTGGTTGATCTGACGCACGTTCTGTCCCCGGACTTTCCGACGTTGGTTCTTCCACCACCCTTTGGTCAGACGTGGCCTTTTCAACTGGAGAGAATTTCCCAATACGACGAGGCGGGACCCGGCTGGTATTGGAATAATTTCTCCTGCGGCGAGCATACGGGAACCCATTTTGACGCCCCTGCCCACTGGATCACCGGCAGGCCTCTGCCGCAAAATACTGTCGACACGATCGACGTCCGGAACTTTATCGCACCGGCAGTCGTCGTTGATGCCAGCGCCCAGGTAGCGGACAATGAAGACTGGCTGCTCACCGTTGACTTTCTCCAGCATTGGGAAGACCGACATGGCCGCATCCCCGCGGGAGGCTGGCTGGCATTCCGCACGGATTGGTCAAAGCGACTTTCAGATCCGGCGTCGTTTGTGAACATGAAAGAGGACGGTGCACACACACCCGGGCCGACCCAGGAAACTGTGGAATGGCTGATCCATGAACGAAACGTGCTGGGTTTCGCCGTCGAGACCATCAATACGGATGCGGGCCAGGCGTATCGCTGGTCTCTGCCCTATCCCTGTCATACCTTGATGCATGGAGCCGGGCGATTCGGTCTGCAGTGTCTGCGGAATCTCGATCAGCTACCTCCCACCGGTGCCATGTTCGTCGCAGCGCCGCTGAAGATTCAGGAGGGCTCCGGCAGCCCTCTCCGTGTGCTGGCACTCGCCCAGTAACAAGTTTCCAGGTTGTGGATTCGTTCCGGACGTTAGGGGAGCCGTGTGATTGAGGTCCAAATAGTGGAGTAAATTTATT
>CAIJTL010000407.1 GCA_903823545.1 uncultured Planctomycetaceae bacterium | reverse complement strand
GAATGAGAATCAGAGAGCAATAAAAGAAATGCACGGTCTTTTGCTTCCGTGATTTCACGGGAAGCCAAACGGCTGGCGACGATGAACCGCGTGACATCATCGGCATGCCTCAAGGCGACAACGCCGCGATCGCTGTTCAACATCAATAGCGAGACGATTGCTTGTGAGGCGGCGATTCCTGATTCGCGTGAGGCCATTGAGAGGGCGGCGTGAATCTCTGGAGAATTCACGCCGACTTGCCCCAGTGCCAGCGCCGCTGCCTCGCGAACTTCAGCGGAGTCCGTTCGCAGAATCTCAATCAGTCGCCCAACCGCTGGCCTACCATATGGCTTTTGCTCGCCAACCAAACGGGCTGCCACACGTCGTACATCCGACGATGAATCATCCAACGCGGCGAACAACGGTTTGCGATCAATGAACTCCGGCGAATTCGCTGTTGCCGCTGATTGGATCACTTGCCAATGCCACCGATCCAACGCCGACTGCCGAATTTTAGAGTCTGGATGTTTCAACGCGGCTCTTAATTGGTCGGTCGGCACGTTTCGTCCGTAATGGAGCAACCGCTTCAAAGTGCGATCCCGAGCGGCCATTTCTCTTACGAGAGGCTTCGCCGACACCACCTGTGCGGCACACTCTTTCCACATCGTCGTGCTGCCAATCACAATGGCCAGACAGGCGAAAACAAAGTTCTTGGAATGACTGGCAAGCATTCGATAGCCCTTTGATCTGAGTTCGTAACAGCTTGAGTTATAGTCCCATCACTCGAAACCCAAGGAGTCATGATGTCTGAACAATACCCACTGATCGAAGCCTGTGGCAGTCCGCTGGAACTTGGGCGTCAACATGGCGAGCAAGCGGCAGCGATGATTGATGGGTACTTAGATTTTATGGCGAGTTCCATGCGGCTTTCTCGCGAGCAACTGCGACTGCGAGCGATGTCGTTCTTGCCGTTGTTCGAAAAGTTCTGTCCGGAACTTGTGATCGAGATGACCGGCTTGGCTGAAGGTGCGAAGCTCGCGTTTGGGGATGCTCTTGTGGCTCAGATGCGCGGTGAACTGGCTCAGGTGGCTGATGGAGCTTGTACGACTTTTGCCATTCAACCACGCGGAACTGCGACGCAAACAACACTCGTGGGGCAGACCAGCGACAACCCGCCGGAGTTGGAGCAGTTCGGCTATGTGTTGAAGCTGCGTCCTACGAACAAACCACAAGTGCTGATGTGGACCTTCGGCGGAATGCTCGGCTACCACGGCATGAACGAGCACGGTGTGTCGCACTTTGCGAACGCACTTGGAGGGGGCCCGCAGTGGAAGTTCGCCTTGTCACATTATCCGCTCAAGCGATTGATCCTCGAACAGCGTTCCGTCGCCGATGTCTTAAAGCTAATGCAGTCGTTTCCTGTTTGCTCGAATGGCAACTACATGCTGGCCGATGGGACGGGGGCTATCTTGGATGTCGAACTCACCAGCGACGGGCCACAGGTGATTGAAGAGAGCGGGGCAGGGTACTTGGTGCATTCGAATCACTATCTCTGCACTGCACACGCTTGCGAGGCCAATTTCCAACACAGCCTGACCGACTCGTTCCCACGACTCGATCGAATGCGAAGCCTCATCAGCGATTCGTTCGGAACCGTCTCGTTGGCCGACATGCAGCGTTTCCTCAGCGATCACTTCGGACATCCCGTCGGCATCTGTCGCCATCCTCACGCAGGCCCCAGCGAATCAATGCTCGGCAATTCCGGAAAGACCGTCGCGGCCCTGATCGCTGAACCTCAATCCCGCCACCTCCACGTCGCACTCGGCAACCCGTGCGAGAATCCGTTCGTGACGTATTCGTTGAGTTGATGGACCTGCGCAGATGCCAAGACAAACGAACGCAGAAAACACTTGATGAGCGCCGCCGAACAATGTCGAGCGAGATGGGATTCATTGAGACTCTCTTGGACTTCAACGATCAAAAGTCTAAAATGACTTCGCGTCCCGCAATCGTGGCGAGTGCTCTATAAAGACCTAGTGCAATCTTTTCATTGAGAAATCGAACTGTTCCGTCGGCGAGACAGAAATGAGCTCCACCGGAGTGGTGGCTGTGGAAGCCGTTGTGGCCCTGCCAGTCACCGGGTGGGTAAGGCGATCCGTTGGGTTGCCGAGCGTTGATGGGCATTGCGGCGATGGCGCAGGCTTCCACTGAGTGAGCCCAGGCATAGCCCAATCCGTAGCGAAACGGACCAATGTTGTCGGGGACGAACGTGTCCTCACCAATCATGAGCGTGGAACTGGTGCCGTCGACGAGATTCTTCCATCCAAGCGGCCTGACCCAATTCATTGGATAGAAAATGCCATCACCGTCTTCCCACGGTTCGCAACTGTGGCCGTTGGTTCCGGGGTTGGCCCAGGCTCCCCAGCAGAAGTTGGCTCCTTGGACTCCCTTGTAGTTGGTCATGCCGACGGGCAAGTTAGTACGCATATAGTGCGACGTCTGCGGTCTCACCGAACTCCCCGCCAGTTCATCCGATGGGCAAGTGAAGACAACAATCGCAGCCGCGCGCGCCGGACTGTCCATTAACCGGACGTTCGGAATGTTAGCCGACTTCCACAGCGGTTCTTGATCGATGTACGGCAACAGCGATGTCAACCAACTCCAAGAATAAGAATCTTCGAAGGCGTAGCCCCACATCGAAGAGTAGGCGTAGTCGCCGTAGCGATTGATCGGCAGTTTTTGGAACGACGATTCATAGTTGTGAACCGCCAGTCCGAGTTGCTTGAGATGGTTGCGACACTGAGCTCGCCGAGCCGCCTCTCTCGCTTGTTGGACTGCCGGTAAAAGCAGCGCGACCAGTACGGCAATGATGGCGATTACCACCAATAGCTCAATCAATGTGAAACCCGTTCGCGATCGCACGCGGCGTCGAGCATCCAGGCCAACCTGCTTATTCTTCACGGCTCATCAACCCCAAATCGAAGGTGCCAGACTTTGCGCTCGACGGCACCTCAATGTGAAGGGGCGATTTGGCAGGATCGTTGTAACGAGCGGGAATCAGCGAACGTGGCAAACCGGGATGCGGCGATCCATCCGCCGCGGTCACAGCTTCGGTAGCGAAGACGATCACTCGATACTTGCCCGGCGGAGCACCTTCTCGCTGTTGAGTGTAGATCACGAAATTGCCTTGAGCGTCGATCATTCCGGTCGGCCGTTCCCAAGCGGCCATTCCGTCTTCTGGTCGTAAGGAGACCGATCCGCTCAACAACGGCTGGCCGTCCAAGGTAACACGACCTCGAACAGCCGCTAGGCCAGAGACTTCTTCACGACAGCCCGAAAGAGTGAGGACGCTTAACAGGCACGCCATTCTCATGGCCAGCGATAGTCGCGGCATAAAAGTTTCTCTGAAGAGAAGAGTAGACGACATTGTCGAGACGGCTACGTGGAAAGTTATGTCGTGCAATGGTAGACCATCAAATCGTCAACGCTGGAATCGCTGTTTCGGCGGCAAGAATGTAGCCCTCTTCGTTCCGCGCGAAGATAGCCGAGACGGCAAAAAGCATCGTTTCATAATCCGGCGTTGATCGCTGGGGCCAGAGCAGAGACAACCAAAGGTCCGTCGTCGAATTCAAAATCGGCAACAATCATGCGGTGGTCGGAATGCGGTGTGTAGACAGCCCTGACGAGTTTCGGGCTGAAATGCCAGGTGGTCCAGATTTGGTCAATGCGATGGACGGGGAAGTCACTAACGATCGTATTTCCCCAACCTCGGCCAGCGGTTCGGAATGAATCGGACAGCCAATGGGGAAGCACTTCCAGACCCGGGTCTAGCGCAACGAGATTGAAATCACCTCCGACGATTACCGCATCCGAACCATTCACGTTACGCGGAAGTCCGTCCGCAATAACCTCGCGGAGTTGTTGTCGATGTTTGTTACGAATGGTTTGATAACTTTGCCAGCAAGCCGCTCGCCAAAAGTCCAAACGAATGAGCGGTGGCTGAAGTCGTAGCGAGATGACGGAAAGATTAAGCCCGTTTGAAATTGGAACTCTCGCACGAACAAAGCAGGACCCAGTCTCAATGCTGTCATCGAGAATCGGAAATCGACTCATGATCGAGGCATCGCTGCTCCAAATGACCGATGCATTTTCACCGAAACTTTCGGCGGCAAGAGCTTCCAATTCAGCCCGCGAAGGGGACTCTTGCAGCAGCACGATATCTGGATTCCAGTCAAGTGCATCACGCACTGGCAGACCACCGCCAGAACCGCAATTTAAGGTCACGATTCGTAGCAGTCGGCGATGCTCTTGATTCCGCGTCAGAGTTGGCGATGCACCAATCCAACCACGAGCCAGACTACGACTCTCTTCAACGAGGATGATTCCCGACACACACCAGACCAACATTGCCGAGAGGAGCACACGCCAACGACTGAAACTTCGGAAGAATGCCAAG
>CAIJTL010000406.1 GCA_903823545.1 uncultured Planctomycetaceae bacterium | reverse complement strand
GGGCCGATTGATTCGCTTCGCAAACAAGGGGGCACCGAATTCCTCGGTTACGAAAAGACGTCCGTGAACAACAGCAAGATCGTCGGCATCATCGCCAATACCGAACTGGTCAACGAGTTCACGGCCGTCGGCCACAAAGAGCCGGTAGGCATTGCTCTCAATCGGACGCCGTTCTACGGAGAGTCGGGCGGACAAGTCGGCGACGTCGGCACGCTGACTGCGGATGGCGTTGAGTTCGATGTGCTCGACACTCAAAAAGATGGCGACGTTTGGTTGCACATCGGCACGCTCAAGAAGGGCAAGCTGAGTGTCGGTCAAACGGTGACTGCGAGTGTCGATACCGAACGTCGTTCGGGGATTCGCCGAGCGCACTCCGCCACGCACATTCTGCATCATGCCTTGCGACAAACGCTCGGTTCGCAGGCGACGCAACGAGGCTCCAAGGTGGACCGCGATACGTTGCGATTCGACTTCACTCACGGCAAGCCGGTCAGTGATGAAGAGCTGCAAACGATCGAAAATGAAATCAATGTTCGCATCGCGGAAGGGGCGTCGGTCACGACAAAGCTGATGCCGATTGAGGAAGCTCGAACGCTCGGTGCGATGGCGCTCTTTGGTGAAAAGTACCCAGACAATGTCCGTGTCGTCCGCATGGGTGACTGGAGCATCGAACTCTGCGGCGGCACGCATCTTTCAAACAGCGGCCAAGTCGGCTTCTGCAAGATCGTCGCCGAAGAGCCCGTCGCCAAAGGGGTCCGCCGAATTTCGGCTGTCACCGGTGCGAAAGCGCTCGAACGAACTCGGCAAACGGAATCTCTCGTCAAAGAGTTGTGCGGACTCATGAAGTCCCCTGCTGAAGAACTGGCGAAGCGAATCAACGCTCTGCAAGACGAACTCCGCGACGCGAAGCGAGAACTCGCCAAACACGCCAGCGCCTCTGCCGCTGGTTCTGTAGACGAGTTGGTCTCGCAGGCCGAGGTCATCGGCGGCGTGCGTATCATCACACACCTCGTCGAGAACGCGACTCGCGATTCCATCCGCGAAATGATCGACCTCCTCCGCGACAAAGCCTCTCCTGCGGTCGTTCTGTTGGGAGCCGTCATCGACGGCAAAGTGGCGGTGATCGCCTCCGTCAGCAAAGACCTGATCCCGAAGGGCCTCCACGCCGGCGACTGCGTCAAAGCCGCCGCCAAGGTCGCAGGCGGCGGCGGCGGTGGTCGTCCAGACATGGCCGAAGCGGGTGGCAAAGACCCCTCGAAACTCGCTGAAGCCCTGAAGGCCGGCGCGGACTACTTCCGATCGAAGCTGAGTTAGTCGCGCCGGCTACTTCGCAGTCTGTCCGATGGGAGTGGCTTGCTCGTAATCGCGAAGGAATCGGTCGATCTGGTCGTGGACCACTTTCGTTTGCTGGATGATGAGGCGGTCTTCGGCGATGCGGAGCAGGCCTTTGCCGCCGCTGACGTCCCAAGTGTTGGGGGCCACGAAGGTCAGGATCAGGCGTTCGAGGGCCTCCGCTTCGTCTTTGGATTTGGCTTTGTAGAACCGCTTTTCAACATCGGTTGCGACTGGTTTTGCATTGTCTTTGAGACTCTCTTTCTTGGCTTGCCGGAGTTCATGCAGCAGCAACGCGATCTGCGTGTGGACGGAGTCGGACTGACGAATCACGAACAGTCCGCCGGGCAATTCGGTCAGTGTTCCGCCTTCGCCATCGGTATCTTTCCAAGAACCGCCGGAGCTCTCTTGAAACAATTGGATCAGCGGTTGCACGTCCTCTTCGGAGCGAACTAAGTCGGCGATGTCGTAGACCACGGTCAGATAGAACTTCTCTGCTCGATCCGGAGTAGTGATGCGAATGGCTCCCTCATCAATAACCGCGATTAATGCTGCTGGCTGCAACGCGATTTGTAATGCTTGATGTGCCGGGTATTGGCCATCCAGAAGATTCAGTTCAATCGACTCGGAAATATTGGCTGTTGCGAGTGCGGAATGATCAATGAAGAAGTCAAGTTCCGTCTGCTTTGCGATTGTTTTGACGAACTCATCCAACGGAGTGAGCATCAACTTCATTTTCAGCTCACGACGCAGTCCCTTCTGTGCAGCCAAAAAACGCTCAGATTCAGCTGGTGGCATGACCAGCAGCGAGGGTGAACCTGGTTCGCGAGCAAGGGCGGCTTCGACCGCTTTCAAGAGATGCCCGATTTGTTCGTGAGCGTGAAAGGTATGCCGGACAACCAACATCTCGCCGAATAGAGACAGTGTCCCGCCTTCGCCATCGACGTCTCGCCACGGGGCGTCGATCTCTTCCTGTAGCACACGGACGATGTGGTGCGGCTCGTCACTTGTAGACGGTGTGGAAAACCCTCCGCTCGGATGCCCGTTGGGACTAAGCATTCCAGCGGAGGTGGCTGAGCCCGGTGGTATCGCTCGCTTGCTCTCCAATTGCCGAAAGCGGCCGAGGCGATAGACCCGCGTCTCGCGCGGAATATTCTGGATTGTGGTAACAACGATGTCTCCTTGACGAATGGTCCAAGCTAAGTCTGCCGCATGTATTGCAAGGTTGAGCACGTGCGATAGCGGTCGGCCAGATGTAGACAGAGTGATCGGGTTTGAGGTTTGGCTGAGTTCGATCGCATTGTGGTCGATCCGAATGCGAGCTTTGTGCTGGTCCGCGAGGTAATGGATCACCTCTTCCAACTTGGCCTCGACGAAGTCGGCATTGGTGGGCAATCGCAGCCAGGCTTCGGCCTCTTCTCGCAAACGGCGATTTGACAGTTCGGATTCGACGGTCGCCTCCATTGAAAGCGCCGCTTCGTTGGCAGCGTTGGGATTGGGTTTCACGGGAGCCTTGGGGTCGTCTGCTCGACAGACCGCAAAGAGCGACAGACTGAAGACCATGCCGAGCCAATAGGATCGTTGAAAGATCACGGCGTACTCCTGATGTGAGCGATGAAGGAAATCGCGAGACGTGTGGCACGTCAGCAGACTACCGATGAACGGCAAGACTTTCACGGGACAATGAAAACCTCGCCATTCAGAGTGTGGCATTTTAGGGGCATCACTCTCCAGACTGTTTGACTGACGGGAGGTTCGAGTCATTCGTTTTTTGAAACGCAGAGGGCGCTGAGGAATCTCACTTGAGGTC
>CAIJTL010000405.1 GCA_903823545.1 uncultured Planctomycetaceae bacterium | reverse complement strand
TCAGCCAACCTGCGACAGAGCTATTTGCCGGGCTGATAGATTTGGTCGAAGACTCCACCATCGTTGAAGTGCTCCGCCTGTGCCTTCTTCCAACCACCGAATGCCCCGTCAATTGTGATCAATCGAACGCCGGGGAACCGGTCGAGAGATTGCTTATCGACACCCTCGGTGGTCACTGGGCGGAAGTAGTGCTTTGCCGCAAGGTTTTGCCCCTGAGCCGTGTAGAGGAACTTCAGATAGGCCTCCGCGACTGCCTTAGTCCCCTTCTTGTCGGCAACCTTGTCCACAACAGTGACCGGAGGTTCTGCCAGAATACTCACGCTGGGAGTGACGATGTCAAACTTATCGGGACCAAGTTCCGCAGACGCCAACAATGCTTCGTTTTCCCAGGCGAGCAAGACATCGCCAATGCCTCGTTGCACGAATGTGTTTGTTGACCCACGAGCTCCGGAATCAAGCACCGGAACGCGGCGATAGATATCTGATACGAATTCACGTGCCTTCCTTTGCGCGGCATCAACGACCTCTTTTTGCGACTCATCGCCGAGCTTTTTCAATTCGCCACCCAGCTCTTTGTCCAAAACAAAGGCCCAAGCGGCGAGGTAATTCCATCGCGCGCCTCCTGATGTTTTGGGGTTCGGCGTAATGATCTGCACGTCTCCTTTGACGAGGTCCGGCCAGTCTTTAATCCCCTTTGGATTCCCTTTTCGCACGAGAAAAACAATCGTGGACGTGTACGGCGAACTGTTGTTCGGCAGACGTTTTTGCCAATCACTCGGAACAAGGGGCGGCTGAGCCTTTTCAGCAAGCACGTCAATGTCGTAGGCCAGAGCCAGCGTTACGACATCAGCTTCGAGGCCATCAATGACAGCGCGAGCTTGTTTGCCAGAACCGCCATGTGACTGGTCGATCGTCACCTCGACGTTGTTTTTCGCTTTATAGTCAGCAGCAAATGCCGCATTGACTTCTTGGTAGAACTCGCGCGTCGGGTCGTATGAGACGTTCAGCAGCGTGACATTAGAGGAGATTGCTCCCTGTCCGGCGCCATCTGAGCCTTCCTGCGGCGCATTTGGCAACGAAGACTCTCCGCAACCAACAAGCGCAAGTACTACTGTCAAAAAAAGCGAGTTACGCCAAGTTGTCGAGCTAATCAATTTCATGAGGGTATGCCACATCCAAGAGATGAAGGTGTCCGATTGAGAAGAAGAGTCGTAGAGATACCCTTCTTGACAACTCCTCCATCTACGCAACGCTCGTGCCGCATACGACACGAGAACTCGTTCGCAACAAGTAGTTACGAGCGGCAGAAGTTGCTCGTGTTGTGTCTAGCTTACGAGATTCATTGCGTCCGAAACGCATCCTCATCAGAAAGCGACTTCACGAGCTTTCGCGACTTGGGCAAAGACTTTGGGTCGCACGAGGCTGTGCGAAGTTGATATCTCTAAGCGGTTGCGGATCAAATCGCGGTTCGTTTCGCAACTGCGCTTGGAGCAGGAATTCGCAACATCCTCATCCCGCAATGGTGGAGTAATCGGCAAATGTCGCCTTTTGAGACCCCTCTCGGCCATCAAATGCCACGGATTTCGCCCGTCATATTTCATGGCCGTGATATTTAACGGCAGGGCAGGCTGTGTTCGTAGCGGCGAGCAGACCTACCTTGATTGGATTGCCAGACGCGTCCACTGTTGAGGTCGATGGCAGTCAGCCAGCCACCCCGACAGCAGCCAGTGTCGACGCAAATCAAGTGACCGATATCGAGCAGTTCTGGCTGCGGCGTATGACCAACGACTGCAACTTTGCCGGAACAGTGCAGAACGCCCGGGGTCGAGTCCCTCAACGAAAGCCAGCGGCGAGTCTGCTCGTCCTGTGCGCGAAGCGGCTTTTCTGGGTGATAGTTGGCATGAACAAAGAAGTGCGAGTCGGTTTCAAAGTCGTCACGGCAGTTGGCCAGGAATTCAAAGTGAGATTCTGGAATCGCCTCGATTTGGCCGCTTGATCCATAGGACGCCAATGTGCTGGCGCCTTTGAATTGCAGCCACGTTCGAAATCCATCTTGGCTACGCCGTGCATCCAGCATCATCGCATCATGGTTTCCCAGCAACGGGATAAGCTGGCATTGTTTCTGCAAGGCAATCAGCTGATTCAGAGCACCGCAACTGTCCGGGCCGCGACTAACGTAATCGCCGAGCGCCACAACGACATCGTCTTTGTGCGGTTCGATGATTTTCAGCAATTCGGACAAGGCGACCGAGCAACCGTGGATATCGCCGATCGCGATTAATCTGCCGGACAATCTTTGTGGCTCCTCGAC
>CAIJTL010000404.1 GCA_903823545.1 uncultured Planctomycetaceae bacterium | reverse complement strand
TGTTTCAATCGAACCGTCATTGATCCGACGTAACTGAGCGATTGCATGGTCTGCCTCGACAACTTTACGAAGTACGGTAATCACGAATGCCTAGTTGCCAGCGTGCCGCTCCCTAGCTGACATCATCCGGAAATATTGATACTCGGCCAACTCGACCACACGGCGAAGCTTTTATACAAACTTTCGCCGTCCTTCGACGAACAAGCGAATGTGTTCGGGTTCATAGTCGTCGACACGTCCGAAAACTCGAAGGTGCGGCGACTGGTAGAAAAAGAGCCGCAGTGGCGGCAACTGATAAAAGATGTATTCCTTGTCAGATCGCAGCCCCTCTTTGGCATCTTGGAAACCACGTTCGGTCTCCCTTGGATCAAATTCAACTCCGAAAGCACACTCCAATCCAAAGAGTACAAGCCTAAGACGGTCGTCAATGTTCACGAATTCTTCGGCGATTTGTGCCACAGCTCGTCTCTTGTCTTCGAGGAATCAAGCCAGCCACAACGGCCGGAGCTACACATAATCTCCCCAAGAAGCCGCCGATGTTCGCGCCAATTCGGCTGGGAAGATGACAGCGAGCAATCTCGGCGATTCGGTCGTGGAACGCCAGAGAGGTTGAGGAGTGAACTCCTCTGTCGCTTCGCTGGGAAAGTCGGAGATCAGGCTTTAGCCTGCCGCTTCAACTGAAAGTTTCTCGTCGAGCAAGTGGCGCGACGAATCGGGCAAATGCGACGAATTCTTTTCAGAAAGGTTTCCGATGCAACGGACAAAAGAGCGATTGGCGAAGGGTGAAACGGTGCGGGCGGCGGCGATTGGGCGAGTGCTGCATCACAACGTGATCAACATGATTGGCTTCAACGGTGGCTTTGATTGCTTGTGGCTCGATCATGAGCACGTCGGGTTCTCGATGGAGAAGCTCGAAGTCGCCTGCATGGCGGCTCGCAGCCAGAACCTCGATTGCTTCGTGCGGATTGCACCGACCGACTATGCGCTCGTGACGAAGTGTCTCGAAGCGGGAGCGGGGGGGGTCATGGCGGCGATGGTCTTTTCGGCGAAGCAAGCGGAAGAGATCGTCCGCTGGTCAAAGTTCGCACCGCGCGGTTTTCGAGGTCTCAACAACAGCGGCTTCGATGGAAAGTACACGCTAACGCCGCAGGCAAAGTTTGTGGTCGAAGCGAACGAAAAGAGCTGGGTCGCGATCCAGATCGAAACGCTCGAATCAGTCGAGTGTGTCGATGAGATCGCCGCGATTGATGGTGTTGACCTGCTCTTCGTCGGTCCTTCGGACTTGAGCCAGGCGCTGGGCGTCACCGGGGATTTCATGAATCCCAAATGCCAAGCGGCGATTGATAAAGTCGCCGCTGCTTGCCGCAAGCACAACAAGCCGTGGGGAGCTGTCACGCCCACTCCAGAGCATTGCGAGATGATGTTCTCAAAGGGCTGCCGAATGCTGTCGATGACGAACGACTCACGGTTCATCAACGCTGGTCTGAATGCGGTCAAGTCGCAGTTCGCGAAGTTCTTTGCGTGAGGTGGTTTCAAATCTAGCACGACGCGCCAGCAAGTGGTCAGAGATGTTGAGGAAGCCTGCCACTCGCTGGCGCGGCGTGCTAGTAAAACCAGGTCTGGCTCTCCAACGTTAATTCTTACAGCTGCACGATGAACTGCACCGCGTCGACGATGACGTACCCGTCAGTCTCGACATTGCTGATGACGACTCGCGCGGGCGTTGCTTCCTCAAAGCGAAACGTTCCCAACGAGCGAAAACCTTCTTGAGTCGCTTCTCGCTGGTTGAGCTTCACCATCTTGTCGCCATCAGCAGAACTCACATTGATGGGCACATTCGTCGCTCGATTCGGATTTGGCGTGTAAGCGACTCGGACTTCATAACGGCCCGTCTTCGGAATCTTGGCAGTGAACTCAGCTCGGCAGTCACCCTTCGCCGCGTTGTTATCGTGCAGGTAATCGACACCGACGAATCCGTTGATCGACGCACTATGATTCCATTCGCCGATCACCTTCGCGTCGACGTTGTCGATCACGATCCCCGGCAGTTTTGCAGGATCGAGTCCCGCCGCTGATTTCTTGGCGCCGGTCCATTCGAGAATTTGTTCGTCAGCCAGCAGTCGCACGCGCAACTTTGAGTACGCGACTTCTTGTACGGCACAACGATCGTCAATCGCGATTGCCGCCGCAGTGGCCGCCGACTGGCCGAGCACCATGAAGACCGGCTCCATGCGAATTGAGCCATATGAAATGTGCGTGGCCGAAAGGCAAACTGGCACCAGAAGATTCGAACACTGCGACTTCTTCGGCACGATGCTGCGGTAGGAAATCGGATACGGACTGAATCCGCCGACTTGCACGTCTCCCTCATTCCAAACTCGACCGTCCTTCGCGTAACGCTGAGTGTTGTGCGAATCCATCGTGTAAGCGGCCAAGCCGACGGGGTCTTCGGCGGTGACTCGGCCTTGGCAGTTGTGCTGAGTCATCACGTAGTCGGAGATCATCCGCCGAGCCTCACGCACATAAAGCTGATGCGGCCAGTGGTTGTTATCGACGAACTCGTCCTTCGCGAGACCCAGCCGCTGAAAGTGAGACCGCACTGACTCCGGCACACGCGGGTGATTAGCCAGCGTCCACATTAGTCCGCTGATGTAAGCGACATGCTCTTGGTAAATCCGTTCGCGAGTTGCGTAGTCGCCGTCCGGGTAGTCGTAGTTCGCGCCGAGGAAGTCGGTGCTAATGGCGAAGTTGTTGTTTGTGTCGGTCTTCCGATTCGGCATGAAGATCGGGTTCCACGGAATCCGAGTGTCTCCCGCTTCGCAGTTTCGCAGGACCAACTCCCAACGAGCCTCGTCGTAGTCCGCCGGCTTCGGCCAGGCGAGCCGATTCTCAGGCACGTCGGTCGTGCAGAGCCGTAAGTTGTAAGCTTGAACTCGACGATCTTCGGCCCCTTCTTCGCCCGGTCCATCTTTCTGAATCAATGGCAACAGCCCGCTGCTCGGATCGCCTCGCTTCACGAACGGGTCGACCGCCTTGATGAATTGATGATGGACCGCGTTCTTCGTCTGCACACCGTTGAGCGTTTCGCCGTAGGTCTTATTCGCCTCGCGGCCAACGTGGTACGAGACTCCCGCTTTCGCCAGCAGATCCCCTTCGTAGGTCGCGTCAATGAACACGGAGCCGATGAACGTCAGGCCGCTTTCGAGCCGGATGCTGCTGATCCGCTCGCCCACTTTGACGACGCCCGCTTTCAAATCGAGCCGCCCGACAACGACCGGCACCTTCGCCTCTTTGAGCATCTCGCGATAAAGCTGCTCGGCAACATGCGGCTCGAAGGTCCACATCTCCTTCTCACCCGACTGCTGCCGCTTGCTGAGATAGCCGTCTCCCTTCTCCCACTTCCACGCTTCGGGTTTCGCATAGAACTCGGCAATGCGGCGGTAGAACGTCCGCGACAGCCCGCCGATCGCTCCTTTGTTGCCAATGTCCGTCGCCCCCAAACCGCCCGACGTCAACCCGCCCAGATGCTTCGATGGCTCAATGAGTACAACCGACTTCTTCATCTTCGCCGCCTGAATCGCCGCGACGATCCCGCCGGATGTCC
>CAIJTL010000403.1 GCA_903823545.1 uncultured Planctomycetaceae bacterium | reverse complement strand
GTCATATTCCTTCTGAAGTTTGCGACGTTGCGATGTTGAGGTCGCCGAAGCGATATCGCCCCCCTCTCTCTCCCCAATATTGCCACCAGCCTTTGGCGACCCTGCCAACTGCTCCATCCTTGTCCGAAACTTTCCAATCAACGGCATGACGTACTCAGTGCGCATCCGAGCCAGCGTGCCTTCGTGGTAGCGGTGCAGGTAGACGAGGCACTGGAAGGCCCGCAGTTTCCCGCTGGAAAACAGCCAGTAGATGGGGCGTTTTTTGTAGGTCTGGAGGTGGTCTTTGTAGAAGTCGGTCAGGAAATATTTCCGCAGGTCCTTGCCAAGGGAGTCTTCGATGAAGCGGAGGTTCTCCCGCAGCGTGGCTTCGCCGAAGGTGGCGCGGAGGAAATCGCGGGTGCGGGCCACGATGTCGTCCTCGAACCACTCGCCATCGAGCACGGGGATTATGCCGTCGGCGTCTGGGGCGAAGGTGAGCTCGGTCAGGGGCTTGCCCACTTTCTCCAGAAACTCACGCAGGGAGTCGCCGGCGTTGGCGAGGATGAGGCCGGGGTGGTCGGGGGAATAGCGGCCCATCATGCAGCCGACGGCATAGGAGAGGAAGGCGGCCATGTCGCGGCGGGCCTCGGCGCGGGCGAGGGTGATTTGCTCCGGGGGCACTTCGGGCTGCAACTCGCCGTCGAGGCCGTAGGCGGCGATGAAGAGCCGGTTGTTCTCCGTCTCCAGCTCCTGCATCCGGCGGATGGCGGCGGTGCTCTGCGCCTCCCAATTCCGCCAGCTCGCCTCCAGCGTCGCGCCCTTCAGCCCCGGCCGCAGCAACGGCTGGTCGCGGAAGTCCCACGAGGTCTCGAAGTTGTCCCAGTCCGATTGGGCGATTAACAGTAACGTTGCAACGGCGCAATGAATTTGCGATACTTGGGCATCTTCCATAACGGAAACCGGCACTGCACCTATGTCCCCGATTTGAAAGGCTAATGTCGGATTGATACAGCTAAGTATTTCAGTTGCGACGTTTGAATTGAGTAAGGCAAATATGAATTCAAGCTGTTCCTCTTTATCGGGGAAAAGAGACATGCCGTTGATATCGAACACTGAACCTGCTGGTCGCCACCTACATCCAAAGGAGTTTGATGATGTCAGGCTCCATGTAATAGCAGGCCGAAAATAATACTCCGCTCCACGAAAGCGTGACCTTTCGTTGCCATCTTCATCCGCGAAATTACGAATCTCGTCGCCGCCGTTCCGCCAATTAACGACGTAGTCATTGTTTCCATACCATTTCCTAAAGCTGCCGCCCTTGCTGTAAGGAACCCATATCGTTTCTTTTGACCTCTCACCCGAGATGGAAACCAAGTCATTTCTGAACTTTGTCGTTTGTATTTCAAACCAATAGCGAAGAAAGCGGTCATTGTCTCCGGTTGCCAAGCCCTGCTTTGCCGTCGCAAATTCTCTTATCTTGGGGCACTCGAAAACCTGCCGGAATCGGCTGGTAAGCCAGTATGCGACCGGATTACCGGGGATTTTTTTGAACTCATCCGCGGAGGCGCAAAAGAACCAGCCGCAATTTGGATTGTTGATGGCTGCTAGATATTGAGTTTCTTTTTCTGCCTCGGAACGTCCCTCAACTAAGCGGAAGAAAGGGCTTCGTTTGGAGGGATTTATTGTGTTGGAAAGGACAAAGGCAGTGGACTGCACAACTGCACCGCCGATAGTATCAAAAGCTTGTGCGCCAAGGTGAGCCATGGAAATAAATGTTTTGGTAGCCACAATGCTATCTCGGAGTTCTCCGTAACTGGATAAGAACATCCAGCTCTGCATTGTGATCATTCCCATATAAGCCCTTGGAGTCGTTAAGGAGAATCCACGTCTAATAAACATCGCAAAGAGGTCGGACTTGGAATCAGTAAAGTGTTCACTGGCAAACTGCTTTAGCGTGCGATTCATCGCTTTGCCGCCCATATACGGCGGGTTGGCCACCACGACGTGATACCGCTGGGTGAGCGCCTCGGCTTGTTCGAGCACGCGCAGGACTTTGAGGTGCGTCTCGCGCAGGAAGAGCTGGCCGCCGAGGTCCTTCGCCTCGATGGCGCGGCGTTCGTCGGCGATGGCCCGTTCGTCGAGGCACGGCTGGATGAGCGAGCCGAAGTTCTTCGCCTCCTCGAACTGGTGGAGCAGCCGGAGCATGGGCTGATTGAAGAGGTCGCCCAGCCCGAGGGCGTGGATGTAGTCGCGCAGCTCGTTTTCCGCGAAGCGCACGTCGCGCAGCTCGATGATGCGGGGACGGACGAGGTGTTCCGGCTGGAAGAAGCGACGGGACTTTTCCCGGGCCTTGAAGACGAGGGCCAGCTCGGCGAGCTGGGCGGCGCGGGGGCAGATCTCCAGCCCGTGCAGATTGTGCCGCAGGATGAGGGCGGGGATCTCGGTGGGCGCGTAGCCTTCCTCCTCGTAGATCAGGGTGAGGAGGTCGAAGGCGTAGGTGAGCATGTGCCCGCTGCCGCACGCCGGATCAAGCAGCTTGATGTCCTCGGGCTTGAGGATCTTGAGGAAGTCGTCCGGCAAGCCGCCGGGGGCATTCTTTTCGCCCTCGATGTAGTAGGGCATGTGCTCGCGCAGCCGGGAGCCGGGGCGATTGAGCAGCCAGAGCCGGCCGAGTGAGTTTTCGACGAGGTAGCGGACGATCCAGTGCGGGGTGAAGAGCTGGGTGACGGCAGGGATGTCCTCGGTGGGCACGGCGCTCTTCCGGGCCATGACCTGGTCCTTCCGCTCGGAGATGTAGAACTGGTAGAGCCAGCCGAGGATCTCGACATTGGCCCGCTGCCCGTCGCCGCAGTCCTCATCGCTGATCTCAGTGCGAAAGCCGTGGACGACGGAGTGCTCGGTGAGGAGGTCATCGGGCAGGAGCAGCTCGGTCT